>JAJYHU010000078.1 GCA_021784615.1 Acidobacteriota bacterium
TTCGGATTGACAGCGTTCCACGTCAGTCATCCCTGCCACGCAATAGATGGCGTCTATCGCTAGCGCCTCAAGCAACCATTCGGCATTGTCCGGCAGGCATGCGAGGTCCAATGCGACGCAATCCGGGGCACCTACCCGACGACCGGCGGCAATCGTCCGCGAGGGGCCGAGAAGCGACAGGATTTGATGGCCCACTTGGCCGGAAGCCCCGATGACCAAAGATCGCCGCTCGGCACTCATCCGTCAACCTCGACATCCGGAGAATACTTGAAGGGTGAATTGAATTTATCGAGAGGGGGCAGCGTGGCGTCGCGCGGCGAAATTAGCGGAGATTCGATTGGCCAGCGAGCCCCGAAGGAATCCCACGCGACTCCAACATCCAGGTGCGCAGCATGTGCGGAGGTGACATGATAGACCATCACTGCAGGTGCCCGTAACACGGAAAATCCGTGGGCGAGCCCGCGCGACAGATAAACACCATTGTAGAGCGAAGCATCTAGCTCGATCATTGCGTGGGCTCCATACGTTGGCGAGCCCTTCCGGACGTCCAATACTACATCCATGACTTTCCCGGTCACGCAATAAACCAATTTCGCGTGATCGGCAGGAGGAAGCTGCAGGTGCATCCCGCGCAGAACATTAGAGCCGGAGACCGTGTAGAAGGTCTCCATGAATCTAGCCTCCAGGCGCTTCTGACAGAATATCGAATGGTCAAACACTTTTACGAACATTCCCCGGGGGTCCTCTTGGGCAGCAAAGTTCACCTCGTAACACCCCGGAATCCGGGTTTTGATGAATTCGACCAGCATTTGCATTTTGGTATCTTACCTGATCAGTTTGCGCCCGACGCGCTTATTGGGGCGAGCGACCCCTAATTCCTCCAGCACCGGCACCATCATATTTTCCCGAAATTCATCGCGATCGAGGAACGGGTATAGATCCTCAAGCGGCTTGGAGCCCATTGAACCGTCGGTCTTCATGTAGGACGAGGCGCGCGGTATTCGCTCTTCGTTGGGGGCTACCACGACTTCGCACACAACCGGGCCGGGCGCCTCCAGAACGCCTCGAACCTGCTCATTGAGGCTCGTCTTTTCCGCGATGCGGCTAAAGGGCAGCCCATAGGCGCTCGCGACGGCGCCCAAATCGGGCAGGGTCACGCCACTCGTGGAGTCGGCCCCGGCCAGACGCTGAAAATAGCCGAGCTGAGACGCACGGATTGACGCGTAGCCCTGATTGTTGATTATGAAAAACTTGATGGGCAAGCCCAGCCGCTGGACGGTGGCAAGCTCTTGAACGTTCATCTGAAAGCCGCCATCGCCATCAACACAAATGGTCCTCCGTCCGCTGGCGACCGCTGCGCCGATGGCTGCCGGCAAACCGAGGCCCATGGCGCCGATGCCGCGGCTATGAAAGCATCGCTGGCCGCCCTTGATTCTGAGGCAGAGCAGAAAAATCTCAACCGCGAAACCGGAACTTCCGGGCGTGATCACGTCGCCCGGCGCGAGTTCGTCGCTCAGCGCCTCCGAGAAATGATACATGCTGAGGTGGCCGGGTAGATCACGATGCTCAGGTAATACAAGCGGGTATCTGGCCTTCCACTGCCGGCACTGGCTAAGCCAATCCGGCCATCCGTCCGTATGAATACCGGCGCATTGGGCCTTGAGTTCAGCAAAAAAAGCGCCCGCATCCGCCACGACCGGCAGATGGATTTTCGTTTTCATCTTGGCGATCTCAGAGGGATCGATATCAATCATGACTTTCGTCGCGCCACGTGCGAGGCGGTCATGCGCGTAGGCTGTCATCGCCATGTCGAGGCGTGCTCCGACGGTGATCAGCAGATCGCTGTTTTGCAGCGTGAAGTTGGCGCCTCGCGGGGCCAGTGATCCGGGGCGGCCGAAATTGAGCGGGTGATTGTCCGGGATCTGGTCAAGGCTGAGCCATGTGGTTAGCACAGGAATTCCGAGGCGCTCGGCGATTTCCAGAAAGGTTCTCTCGGCGCCGGCCGCCCGAATGCCGTTTCCCGCCAGCAGAACAGGGCGCTGGGCATGGTTCAGCAATCCGACCACCCGGGAGACCTCTTCGCGAAGCTCCGATTTGCCGAGGGCCTGCGCCGGGCGGTCAGGTTCCGTAAAACCAACCAGCCCCGCTGGGTCAATTTGAGCGGCTTGAACGTCGAGCGGGATATCAATCCAAACGGGCCCGCGCCGCCCGTGCAGGGCAAGGTAGGCGGCTTTCTCAAGGTGGTAGCGGATACTTTCCGGCTCTTCCACCGTGACAGCGTATTTGGTAATGGAATCAACGATGGATACGATGTCGATTTCCTGAACACCGAGGATTCGTACACCAGAATCCCGCTTGAGGTCGGCGCGCTTGACTTGGCCGGAGATGAAAAGCACGGGCGTTGAATCGAGCCACGCTCCGGCGACGCCCGTCACTGCATTCGTGCCCCCCGGACCGGTGGTCACCATGGCAACGCCCAGACCGCCCGTAGCCCGGGCGTATGCGTCCGCGGCAATGGCGCACGCCTGTTCGTGCAGGTTGCAAATATATTGAAGGCCATCGCAGCGGCCCAAGGAATCGTTCAGGTGCATGGCGCCGCCGCCCGCAAGCATGAAGACGTGTTTGACGCCTTGGCAGGCGATAAACTGAGCGACGTAGTCAGAAAGTTTGATCGAAGCGGTCATCGGAACTGGGTCTTCCTGGCGCTCAGAATGGCGTCGAGTGTCTCGCGCACGGCGCCGTGGCCACCCCCGCGGGAGGCCACGAATTTGGCCTTCGCGCGCGCCGCAGGCTGCGCGTCGGCTGGCGCTACGGCCAGACCGACAATCTCCATGGCTTGGAGGTCCTGCACGTCGTCTCCGATGAAGCAGACCTCTGACAAACTCATCTGGTACCTGGCAGCGAAATCGCGGACAGCCCCCGCCTTATCGTGGCAGGCCTTGTAGACGTCGGTGATTTTGACCTTGTCGGCGAAGCGCTGCACCAACCCCATGCCTGCCGGGCTAGAGTCGCCAGATACGAGGGCAAGCCGGATGCCCGCCGCGTGGGCGAATGGGATACCAGTCACATCCGCGAAGCAAAATCGCTTCAGCTCCTCGCCGCCGGCGCCCCACCAGAACGTACCGTCAGTAAGAACGCCGTCGACGTCCATCGCGACTGCTTTGATCGATTCAAACATGCCCGTTTTTGCCACGAAGCCGAGCGATCATTGGCAGTTCGCGCGCGAGGACTTTTTTCTCTCCCGTGCCCATGCTCTTTTCAATGAGCCGGATATCGCGAACGAGCCGCGTCAGTCCGGTGGGTTCAAGAGAGGCCGCCTGATCCGAGCCCCACATGGAACGGTCGAGCGTGATGTGGCGTTCGATCACGCACGCCCCGAGGGCGACCGCGGCAGCGCTTGAGGCTAAGCCAGTTTCGTGGCCGGAATACCCGACCAGAACCCGATATCGCTCTCGCAGCGAGCTGATGGCCCGCAGGTTAAGCTCTTCGTAAAAGGCGGGGTAGGTGCTAACGGCGTGAAGTAGCACCAAGTCGTCAGAGCCGAGCGTTTCCACCGCGTGATCGATTTCATGAAGTTCACTCATGCCGGTGGACAGCAGAATAGGCTTTCCGACGGAACGAGTGTGGCGCAAGAGATCGTCATCTGTCAAACTTGCCGAGGCGATTTTGTAGCACGGCACGCCGAACTGCTTAATGAAATCCGCAGACGGCTCATCCCAGCAGGAGGCGAACCATATGATGTCGTTTTCGCGGCAATATCGGTCAATTTCTTCGTACTGGGCGAGGCCTAACTCGATCTTCTCACGGTAGGCCATGTACGAGATGTAGCCCCATGGGGTCTCTCGCATCATGTTTCGTTGAGCGGCAGGCACACACGCCTCAGGCGTTCGCTTTTGGAATTTTACCGCATCGCAACCGGCAGCCTCGGCGACATCGATGAGCTTTTTCGCAATTTCGATGTCGCCGTTGTGGTTGATGCCGATCTCGGCGACGATGAAGCAGGGATGTCCATCACCCACCAGGCGATTGCCAATCCGGACTTCATTCGCCGATCCATCCAGTGTTTGGCCGTTCATGCGTTATCTCCCTCCGGCGGTCCCGACGTTTTGCAGGCAGAGCGCGCGCAGCGCGTCGAGCATGTATTCGAGCATGGCGGTGGAGATCCCCGGGTAGACGCCGATCCAGAAAACGCGCTCCATGGCGAAGTCGGAGTTGGCCAGGCCGCCGACCGCGCGATGGGGCACCTCGGCGTAAGCGGGCTGCCGCACCAGGTTGCCGCCAAAAAGCGAGCGGGTGGCGATCTTCTTTCCTTCGAGAAAGCGGACTGCTTCGGCGCGTGTAAAGGGCGTTCCCGGACGGACCGCAATGGGGAATCCGAACCAGCTGGGGTCCGCGCCCGGCGTGGCCTTGGGCAGCATGAAGAACTCTTCGAGCGGCTTGAGTCCCTGGTAGAGCGTTTGGAAATTGCGGCGGCGCGCTTCGATAAATCCCTCGATCTTGCCAAGCTGGGCCACGCCCACGGCGGCTTGCAGATCGGTGGCTTTCAGATTGTAACCGATATGCGAGTAGATGTACTTGTGATCGTAACCGTGCGGCAGGCCGCCGAGCTGCCAGTCAAAGCGCTTGCCGCAGGTGTTCTGGTTGCCGGGCTCACACCAGCAATCGCGGCCCCAGTCGCGGAACGATTCCACCAGGGTCTTGAGCAGCGGCCGGTCCGTCAGCACCGAGCCGCCTTCGCCCATGGTGATGTGGTGGGCGGGATAGAAGCTGACGGTCGCAAGATCGCCGAACGCGCCCACGCGCCGGCCGCGATAGAGGCTGCCGACGGCGTCGCAGCAGTCTTCGATCAGCCAGAGGCCGTGGCGGCGGGCAAAGTCGGTGACGGCGTCGAGGTCGAACGGATTGCCAAGGGTGTGAGCGAGTATGATGGCGCGCGTGCGCGGGCTGAGCGCCGCTTCGAGCGCGCTCACGTCCACGTTGTAAGTGGGAAGCTCGATATCCACGAACACCGGCACCAGGCCGTTTTGCACGATGGGATTGACGGTTGTCGGGAAGCCCGCGGCGCTGGTAATCACTTCGTCTCCGGGGTGCAGGCGGCGCTCGCCAAGCTTGGGCGAGGTGAGCGAGGAGATGGCCAGCAGGTTCGCCGAGGAGCCGGAGTTCACGAGTATGGCGTCTCGCACGCCGAAGAAGGCCGCGAATTCGCGCTCGAACTGCTGCGCGAAGCGGCCCGTGGTGAGCCAGAAATCCAGCGAGGCGTCCACCAGAGTGCGCAGCTCGGCGGCGTCGAACACGCGGCCCGAGACCGGGATGGTGCTCTCGCCAGGTATAAACGCCCGGTTCGAGAATTCGGCATCGTAGTACTCGCCGACTAGTTCGAGAATGCGGCTACGCAACTGTTGCGCTTTTGGGTTCATAGTTGAAGAAATCGGAATACCAGGCGATGGTGCGCGCCAGCCCTTCGTCGAGCGTAAATTGCGGCGCCCACTGGAGCAGGCGGCGCGCGCGTTCGGCGCTGAGGTACTGGCGGCGAATCTCATTCACTGCTTCGCCGCGGATCTCGGGCTCAAGCGTCGAGCCCATGCGCCCGAGAATGCGGCGCACCAGGTCGATCACCGTAAGCTGGATTTCATTCGAAAAGTTGAAGGCCATGCCGCGCAGGCTTGCGTCCGCCGCCAAGCGCTCGGCCAGCAGCATGTACGCCCCCGCGGCATCCTCCACATAGAGATAGTCGCGGACGAACTGGCCGTCGGAGCGGATCACCGGCCGCTCGCCGCGAATGATCGAGCGAATGGTGCCCGGAACCACGCGGTTCCAATTGAGATCGCCGCCGCCGTAGAAGTTGCCGCAGCGCGTGACGGCCACCGGCAGCCCGTAGGACGCCGCGTAAGCTTGGGCCAGCAGGTCGGCGCAAGATTTGCTGACGTCATAAGGGTGCGATCCGGCGACTGCCGCCTCTTCCGTGTACGGCAACACCTTCTGGTCGCCATAGGCTTTATCTGAGGAGGCGATTACGATGGACCGCACGGTCGGCGACCGCCGGCAGGCTTCAAGCAGGTTCCATGCGCCCTGGATATTGCTTTCAAAGGTTGAGACGGGGTTGCGGTTGGCAATGCCGACGATGGTCTGCGCAGCAAGGTGAAATACGGATTCGATTTCGTACTCGCCGAGAGCGCGTTCCAGCGTGTCGCGCTTCCGAACATCTCCGCGAATCACCTTTACGCGCTCCAGCGTTCCTGAGCGGACCAGCTCCGACTGCGGCGCCCAGTCGCGCACCAGGCACAGGACGTCGGCGCCGGCGGCCATCAGGCGCGGCACCAGCCACGAGCCCAACAAGCCCGTTGCGCCTGTCACCAGAGTTTGCCGGTCGCGCCAGTAGGAATCGCTCATCGCCACACCCTCCAGGGCGCCTTGCCCGAGGCCCACAGTTCGTTCAAGTGCTGGTGGTCGCGATAGGTATCCATGGGAAAAAAGAAGCCCTCGTGCCGGTAGGCGGCCAGTTGGCCCTCGCGCGCCAGCCGCTCCAGAGGGCCGCGCTCGAGGATGCAGTCATCGCCCGTGAGGTAATCAAAAACCCCTTTGTTGAAAACGAAAAATCCCGCGCTGATCCAGCCCTCGGCCACCGGTTTCTCGTTGAATTCCAGCACGCGGTTCTCTTCGCCGATGCCCACCACGCCGAAGCGCGAAACGGGCCGCACCGTGGTGACCGTGGCCAGCCGTCCGCTCGCGTGGTGGAACTCAATCAGCCGCGCGATGTCAACGTTGCTCACGCCGTCGCCGTAGGTCACCATAAACGTATCGTCGCCCACGTATTTGGCAATCCGTTTGACGCGGCCTCCGGTCATGGTGTCCAGGCCGGTATCGGCCAAGGTCACCTGAAAGCCCTGCTCCTGATGGGAGCCGTCATAAAGAATCTGCGATTTCCCGCCCAGGCGGATGGTGAAGTCGTTGTTCATCGCCTCGTAGTTGAGAAAGTACTCTTTGATCATGCTGCCGCGGTAGCCGAGGCAGAGGACAAACTCCTGAAAGCCGTAGTGCGCATAGGACTTCATGATGTGCCAAAGCACCGGGCGTCCGCCGATTTCAACCAGCGGCTTGGGACGAAACTCCGTCTCTTCCCGCAACCGGGTTCCGAGCCCTCCGCACAGGATAACGACCTTCATCGTCAGCTACCTTTCAAAGTCTCCTTTTGTCCACGGCTGGCGAATTTCGGTGGCATCGCCTGTGTCCACATCCAAGGTCTGGGCCTTCACGCTTTCAGCGGCTAAATTATTGCCGTGCAGAGACTTAAGCTGACTTGGCAATTTCCGTACAACACCCGCCCTGGGCGCCGGCCGCTTGCGCACAACAAGCAGGCACGTGGGCTGCCAAAGCAGTTCATTATCTCTCAATTCCCGGCGGTCCCAAGTTTTATTCCCCGTGCTACCTTCCGGCCTGTTGATGCCGCCGCCATTATACCGCATCGAACCAGCGCCACGGACCAGTTCGTTGAGCGCCGGCCGGCCTCTTTACTGCTCGCCGATGGCGCTTCCGATAACCGCCTGAATCTCTTGTTATAATAAGAACTCGAAGAATGCGGAGCGGAAAGATGAATCAGCGAGGCGGCTGATCGCCTGCTCTGTTGTATCATCCGGGGCGCCAAGAAGGGAAAGCACAATCCACGTGAAAGCAAGCCAGCTTCGTGTGAATCCGCTGGAAAGTATTCTGGAGGAGCGCATCGCCATCCTTGACGGAGCGATGGGCACCATGATCCAGGCTCATCATCTGACTGAGGCGGACTACCGCGGCGCGCAGTTTGCCGGCCACTCCCGTGACTTGCGGCTCAATAACGACGTGCTGAACATCACGCAGCCGCACATCATTGAGGAGATTCACCGGCAGTACCTTGAAGCCGGCGCCGACATCATTGAGACGAACACGTTCAACTCCAATGCCATCTCCATGGCGGAATATGGGCTCGAGAACCATGTCCACGAGCTGAACTCGGACGCTGCAACGGTCGCCAGGCGCGCCGTAGAAAAGTTCACCGCCGCGAACCCGAAGCGCCGCTGCTTTGTGGCGGGATCGATGGGTCCTACCAGCCGCACGGCTTCGGTTTCGCAGGACGTTTCCAATCCCGCGGCGCGAGGCACGAGCTTTGAGCAACTGCGCGCCGCCTACTACTCGCAGGCGCGCGGGCTGGTGGAAGGCGGCGTGGACCTGCTGCTGCTCGAAACTATTTTTGACACGCTCAACGCCAAGGCGGCGCTGTTCGCGATTGAGCAATACTTTGAGGAATCGGGCCGCCGCGTGCCTCTGATGGTTTCGGTCACCATTGTGGACCAGAGCGGGCGCACGCTTTCGGGACAAACCATTGAAGCTTTTTGGATTTCCGTCTCGCACATTCCGATGCTCAGTGTGGGCGTCAACTGCGCGCTGGGCGCAAAGCAGATGCGGCCGCACGTCGAAGAGCTTGCGGGGATTGCGCCCGTTTACATCAGTTGCTATCCGAATGCGGGCTTGCCGAACGCTTTTGGAGGTTTTGATGAGACGCCGGAACGCATGGCGCAGGATCTCGGCGAGTTCGCCTCAAACGGCTGGCTGAACATCGTCGGGGGCTGCTGCGGCACAACGCCCGCGCACATCCGGGCCATCGCCGAGGCCGTGCGCGGAGCAAAGCCGCACGCCCGCGCGAAGCCGGACCACGTCACGCGGTTCAGCGGCCTTGAACCCTTCGCCTTTCGTTCGGAAACGAATTTTGTCAACGTCGGCGAGCGGACCAACGTTACCGGCTCGCCCAAGTTTGCCAAGCTTATTCTGGACGGCCGCTTTGAAGAGGCGCTGGCCGTGGCGCGCCAGCAGGTGGAGGCCGGCGCGCAGATCATCGACATCAATATGGACGAGGGCATGCTTGAATCGGAGCAGGCCATGGCCACCTTCCTCAATTATCTTGCCTCCGAGCCCGACATTGCGCGCGTGCCCATCATGATTGACAGTTCCAAGTGGAGCGTGATTGAGGCGGGGCTCCGCGCCATCCAAGGCAAGGGTGTGGTCAATTCCATCAGCCTGAAGGAAGGCGAGGAAGCCTTCAAGCAGCGCGCGCGCCTGGTGCGCCGTTACGGCGCGGGCGTGGTGGTGATGGCGTTTGACGAACGCGGCCAGGCGGACACCGTGGAGCGCAAGGTCGAAATCTCCAAGCGGGCTTACCGCATCCTGACGGAGGAAGCGGACTTTCCCCCCGAAGACATTATTTTTGACCCCAACATTCTCACCATCGCCACCGGCATGGAGGAACACGCCAATTATGCCGTGAATTTCATTGAGGCGGCGCGCCAGATCAAGGCCACGCTGCCGCACGCCAAGGTGAGCGGGGGCATCAGCAACCTGTCGTTTTCGTTTCGCGGCAACAACGCCGTGCGCGAGGCGATGCACACGGCCTTCCTCTACCATGCCATCCGCGCCGGCATGGACATGGGCATCGTCAATGCCGGCCAGCTCGGCATCTACGAAGAAATTCCCAAGGACCTCCTGGCGCTGGTCGAGGACGTCATCCTGAACCGGCGCCCGGATGCGACTGAGCGGCTGCTTGCCTTCGCCGATTCCGTAAAGCAGCGCGGCCAGAAGGTGGTTGAAGAAGACGCCTGGCGCAAGGGAACGGTGGAAGAGCGCCTTTCGCACGCGCTCGTCAAGGGCATTGTCGATTACATCGATGCCGACACGGAAGAGGCGCGCCGCAAATACGGCCGCCCCTTGGCCGTGATCGAAGGGCCGCTGATGGCGGGCATGAACGTGGTGGGCGACCTGTTCGGCTCCGGCCGCATGTTCTTGCCGCAGGTGGTCAAGAGCGCGCGCGTGATGAAGAAGTCGGTGGCCTACCTTCTGCCTTTTCTCGAAGAGGAAAAGCGCCTGACCGGGGGCGCGAAGGCGGCCGGAAAGATTGTGATGGCCACGGTAAAGGGCGACGTGCACGACATCGGCAAGAACATTGTGGGAGTGGTGCTCGGCTGCAACAATTACGAGGTGGTGGACTTGGGCGTGATGGTGCCGTGTGAAAAAATCCTGAAAACGGCCCGCGACGAAGGCGCCGACATGGTGGGCCTCAGCGGCTTGATCACCCCGTCGCTCGACGAGATGGTGCATGTCGCCAAGGAGATGCAGCGCGAGGGCTTTACGATCCCCCTGCTGATCGGCGGCGCCACCACCAGCCGCGCGCACACCGCCGTCAAAATCGCTCCCTCTTACGGCCAGCCCGTGGTTCACGTGCTGGACGCCTCGCGCGCGGTGGGCGTGGTGGGAAAGCTGGCGAGTGCTGAGTTGATGCCGGCGTTCGCGGAAGAGAACCGCAGCCAGCAGGAAAAGACGCGGGAAACCCACCGGGGGCCGAAATCTCAGAAGCTTCGGACGATCGAGGAAGCGCGCCGGCGCCGGCTTGCATTCGACTGGGCTAGCTACACTCCGCCACGGCCCTCCTTCACCGGAATTCGAGTGGATACCGTGCCGCTTGAACAGATCCTTCCCTACATTGATTGGACGCCCTTCTTCCACGCCTGGGAACTGCGCGGAATTTATCCCAGGATTTTCGAGCAGCCGGAAGTGGGCGCCAGGGCCCGGGAATTGTTTGACGACGCGCAGGCGCTTCTCGACCGGATCGTCCGCGAGAAGCTGCTCGAGGCGCGCGCCGTCATGGGCTTCTTCCCGGCGGTGAGCATTGGCGACGACATTGAGGTCTACGCCGACGAATCACGCGGCGCGGCGTGCGCGACCTTTTACACCTTGCGGCAGCAGATCGAAAAGCCCGACGGCGAACCGAACCTGGCGCTGGCGGATTTCATCGCGCCCTGCGACGCCGGCCGCGCGGACTACCTGGGAGCGTTTGCGGTGACGGCGGGAATCAACATCGAGTCCGTGGTCGGAAAGTTCGAGAAGGATCATGACGATTACAACGCCATCATGACCAAGGCGCTGGCGGACCGCCTGGCCGAAGCCCTGGCCGAATTGACCCACAAGCGGGCGCGCGACGCGTGGGGTTACGGCGGCGAAGAGAAGCTGGCCCCGGACGACCTGATCCATGAACGCTACCGCGGCATTCGTCCCGCTCCGGGCTATCCCGCTTTACCTGACCACACGGAAAAGCGCACGCTCTTCGATTTGCTGCACGCCGAGCAGAACGCGGGCATCCGCCTGACCGAGAATTTTGCGATGTACCCCGCCGCTTCCGTAAGCGGTCTCTATTTCTCGCACCCCGAATCCCGGTATTTCGCCGTGGGCAAGATCGAGCGCGATCAGGTGCTGGACTACCATCGGCGCAAGGGGACGGAGATTTCCTCCGTCGAGCGCTGGCTGGGACCCTACCTTAATTACGACCCCGGCAAGTGAAACAGCGCCCCGCAGAAGCCAGGCGCGCTCGCCGGCAGAAGAAGCGGTCCGGTCACTGCCCGTTCGGGTTCGGCTGGGCGGCTCCCTCGGGTACGGCAAACACTTTAGGCACGCGCGCGGCGGCCGGGGGCAGGGCAGGGAACTTCATGTGCGGCTCGGTCTGGTACCAATAAGCGGCCGTGTAGAAGTTATCCGAGCGGTTGTTGCCCGTGCCGTGCTCGATGGTGGCGCGAATGGACTTTTGAAACACCGGCAACGAATCGAGATGCCAGCGGTAGAGACACCACTCTCCCCCGATTGCAAACGGATTCACAACGTAAGGCGCTCCGATGAGTTCGTAATCGAACGCTTGCCCGCCGAATCCCCACGCCCCGTTGTAGTAGTCTTCGGAGCCGGTGCCGTTGGTGACCGGCCGGGCGCTTCCGTCGATAAACAGCATGTCATCGCCTTCGCCCCACCAGCCGTTCTGGTTCAGCAAAATTCCCTGGGTAACGCCCATCAAATGCCCGCGGCCTTCCGCTTCCATAAAGACGTAGTTGTTCTTCCCCGTTAAATTATATTTTTCCGCGGTTTCCCAGCCCGGGCAGGGGGCCGCCTGGCGGTACTGCGCGTGGAAGTATCCGAGGTCCGGCGGCAACTCGCCGAGCAGGTGGTAATCGATGTTCCAGTAAAGGCTTCTCACTTCGGCGCCGCCTTCGTTGGTGACGGTAATCCGCGCGGACTTGCGGAAGGGCATGGGGAAATAGCAGTTCAAGGCTTTTATGGGCGCCACGCTCAGGAGCGCCGATTGATAGGTGAAATAAGTTCCCAGGTTCAGGCCGAAAAAGTCTCCGATGGGCGCTTCCACGCTGGGCTCGGCTTCTCCATCCCAGAACATGCGCAGCACCAGATTCTTCAAGTGCCAGCGGTCCGGGCTGTTGATGGTGAACCAGATGTGGCCGATGCTTCCCGGCCCTTCCGACTCCAGCACCGTGATCGACGCTCCGGGCTCAACCTTGCGCGCGTCCGCGTTGCCCCCGGTGCGGTCATAACTCGAAGACTTGGCGGTCCGGTAGTCGCGCAAAGCCGCAAGCGATAAGGATTCCGGGTACGCCGCTTTCTCTCCCGGGCCTGCGGCTGCCGCCGGGCTCGCTCCCTCCGCCATGCCCAGCGCGGCGGCTGAGGTGATCCCCACGCCCAGCGTGCGGCTGAAGAGTTTCCGGCGTTGTAAAGAAAAGGGACGTTTTCCAAACATTGATTCGCTCCTTCCAAGGCTGTAGAGTTTTCCGGCCGCTCAATCGGTGCAGCAAGAAGCCTAAGTATAATCCAATCCCAGCGCCGCGCCGGAAAGCGCGGCGGCAAAATTTCCGGGCCGCCGGCGATCGAATTCTCCAGCCCGCGCCCGTTGCGAGCTTCCTCGCCGCCCTTCGGCTCCTCGGAATCGCACGCAACCTGGGTTTTCAAGCAGACTCGCGCGGGGAGAGCGTGGCCGCGTCGGCGGCCGGGCGAGGGGGTTGCGCCGCGGCGCAGAAAAGACTTGACAAACCAAGCCTAGTGTGCTAGGCTTCCCGATAGCTTTGCGAGGGGCGGGGCTGTGCATCTGAGGGTGAGTGAATGCGAGCAACTGTGGCCGCAAGGGGCCTGGAAACCGCAGACCGGATGGCAGGCGTTGCAGGAAGGGAATTGGCGTGCTGGAACCGTCGCAAGGCTTGTTTTAGAAGCTCAAGGGCAGAAAAAAGAATTCTTTTTTTCAAAAACGAAGCCAGGAAGTTGTTGAAAACAAAAGACCGCTGTGGAAAACTCCGCCAAAACGAACCTAAAACGAAGCTAAAACAAACCTACCTAAGTTGTTGAAAATACACAACAGATGAAAAAACGAAGCTAAGAACGAGCAAAATCCATCAGGCTACCTTATTGAAAATAAAGGGATTATAAAACAGGCCGAAAAAGCAGAGCGAGATTTTCCGCAAGGGCTAAGGATGACACCACTAGCCTGGCCGAGGGCAATTCCATGGATCTATTGAACCGCTCCCTGCGGTTTTTGAGATTGCCGCTGCGGGGTGCGATTGACCACCGGCGGCGGCACGTAGGGTTGGTAGTCCTGGTACATGACCCGCTCGGGCCTGGGCAGTTTGCTGGGAATCTGAAAGACCAGAGCCGGCAGCGGAGATTGCTCGAAGTCGAAACAGTCCTGCATGCCGTCGGCGTGAGCGTCGCGCTGGGTCAAAGGCGGAAGGTTCCAGCGGTCTTCGATGAACTTCAGCATCGAGGTGAAGTCGTAGGTGAAGTGCGAAACGTAGTCCGCTTTGGCGTAGGGAGAAATGACCAGCGTGGGGACCCTCGGCCCGTATCCGAAAGCGTCGACGATGGGCGGCGGGACGTGATCGTAGAAGCCGCCGTAATCGTCCCAGGTGAGAAAGACCACGCTGTCTTTCCAGTAGGGGCTCTTCATCAAGGCGTTGATGATGTTGGTGACGTACCACATTCCCCGTGCCACCGGCGCCAGCGTTTCGGGCGGATGCTCGCTGTCTTCGAAAGTGGGGACAATCCAGGAGACCTCCGGAAGCGTTCCGGAGTTGAGATCCTGGAAGTATTCTTTCAAATCCACCAGGTTCTTCATCTGGCCGGGATTTTCACGAACCGCTTTGAATCCCGCCAGCGGATTCCAAAGGGAAAAGGTCTTCGGCTCGCCAAACCACAGGGACGGCAGAACGCCGTAGGAATTATGGTCAGCCGTCATCGGCCGGGTCTCAACATAATACTTCCAGGAGACGCTCCCCTTGGTAAACGATTTGACGATGGACGCGAAACTGAAACCACCCTTTTCGCCGAGAACCTCTTCGATGCTCTTGATGCTGCTGAGCCCGCCGATCAGCCCTCCCGACTGTGCTGCGACGGAATAAAGGTGATTGGTCAGGCTCTCGCTCATCTCGGAAGAGAAGAAGCGGTCGCAGAGCGTGTAGTGCCGGGCGTACGACCAGTAGTTCGGGATATCACGATTGTCCAGATATCCCATGGTGAAGGGCGAGCCTTCCGCCCAAACAAACCCGTCCATCATGCCGTTGTCGTAGGCGGCGTGTTCGTTCTGCCACCCGTGATGCAGATCGTAGACGGGCTCTCCCTTGGGCATATGGAAGGGCTTGATGCAGCGCTTGCTGCCGGGCAAAACGGGAACACAGGTCGAAGGAGGAAAGCCATCCGCGCCGGGGTAGGTGCCGAAGTAACTGTCAAAACTATGGTTCTCCTGAATAATCCAGATCACATGCTTGATCTTGCGCATTCCGGAGTTTGCTTCAGAAGAGGGCGGCTTTCCGGACGGCGCGGCTGTTGCCGGCCGGGCGCTGGATGGCGGCTTCCTTCGGGCGCTCGCGCACGTGGCAAAGGCACCGCACAGGAGGACCATCAAAAGTTTTGTTCGCATCAGGATTACCTCGCTTGCTGGATGGAATCTGCTGAGCTGTTTCCCGAGGGGGCATTTTGGCACAGCCGGCAATAAAAACTCAACTTCCGCTACAAAAGCGGATCATGCGTCTCGATAAGTTTTCGCCTCACGCATTACCGCTCGCATGCCGATATTCGTCATGTTGGCGGAGGCTGCGATGACAAGAAAACTCGAGGCGATGGTTGGGAAATGCCTCAGATGGATACGGGGGCGGACTCCTGGCCCCGCTTCAGTCCGGTTGGAACTGCGGAAGGTCGAAACCGTCGGAGATCGCTTGACCGCCCGCGAAGATCAACGCGGCGCTTCCTGTGGCGCCGAAGCCCCTGAGCTTTCTGTGATAAGCGTTCCCGCTCCGAAGCAGGAGCAGGAACGCCCGGTCTTCTTTTGGACCATGCTCAGCCTGATTGGCTTCGCCGAGGAGGCCCCTGAAGATGGCCGGCGCAAACTGCCGCAGAACCGCGGATGGAGAGGAAGGCTTCCGTGAGGCTTTGGTTAACCGAGGGCTTCCGGGCCGCCGGGCGGGCGAGCTTCTTCAAGCTTGCGCTCTTGCTTCTGCTGGCCATGGCGGTTGTTTGTCCGGCGGCAAAATCGCAGTCTCAGCAAAACGCCGGGGGCTCGGATACGGTTCCGCTCTCCGACCTGGCGCTTGAAAACTTGAATTACGTCGCCGCCTCGGCGCAGGAGATTGAAGCCGTCCTGCGCGCGCAGCCCGGCTTGCTGGTGGAACTGAAGCTTTGGATCGCCCGCGACGCCACCGACCACGGGCAACTGCTGGACGAAAACGGAATGACCACCCAGGGAATCTTTGACCGCCTGGAGAGCGACGTGCGATTTCGCGCGGTCGCCACGCGCATCCTCCAGCGCTACGGCTACCTCAGGCCTGAGGTCAATCCGAATTCGGATCTGGGGCAGCGCCAGAAACTTGAGTTTCTGTCCGAGCAGAAAAAGTTGCAGCAAGGACCGCCGGTTTTTTATCAACCGACGCCTCCCGCTTATCCGTACAACATTCCGAACCTGTCCCGTGCGCATCGGTATCCGCAAGCGGAACCCGCGGCCGCCCCGCCGCCCTTGGGACCTCCGTCGACAGAGCCGCAGAGCCCCGGGAATTACTCGAATGCTCAACCGCCCCGACTGCAGCTAACCGATCAGTCGTCGCCCGGAGGCGAAAGCGTCGAAAATGCCGGGCCGCTTTCCAACCTGGACAAAACCGGCGAAGACAGCTTTCCGGTCGGTCCGAGCAATGCTCAAGGCGCAAACGGCTTGACGGCTTCCGCGGACTTTCCGGCGCTCTCAGGCGCCGGGAAGGGAGGTCGCCTGATGCAGCCCAGGCAGGCTTCGCCTAACGGCTATCAGCAGAAGCCGTTGCGCCCGCCGATTGTTCACCGGGCGAATCCGTATTCCAACGTCCCTTCGCTTTATGACCTCTATGAACAGGTGTCGGCGCATTCTCCCAAGCTTCAACGCTTTGGGCTGGACGTGTTTGAGAACGCGCCGGCCGAGACGGGCGAACTGCCCATGGACCTTCCCGCAGGGCCCGGTTACGTGGTGGGCCCGGGCGACGGCCTCGCGATCAGCTTGTGGGGAAGCGTTGCGGAGCGGCTCTACCGCGTGGTCGACCGCGAAGGGCGGTTGTCGATTCCGGATGTAGGCCCGGTGATGGTCAGCGGCGACAGCCTGTCGGAAGTGCAGCAAAGAGTGCAACAGGTTTTGCGGACCCAGTTTCGGGATGTTTCCGCCGACGTTTCACTGGCGCGCCTGCGCACCGTGCGCGTCTACGTGGTGGGTGAAGTCCGAGACCCGGGCGCCTACGATATCAGCTCGCTTTCAACGCCTTTGAACGCTCTCATTGCGGCCGGCGGGCCCTCGCCGGATGGGTCGCTGCGCCTGGTGCAGCATTTCCGCGGCAAGAAGCTGGTGCAGAGCGTCGATCTTTACGATCTCTTGCTCCACGGGGTGCGGTCGGGTCTCGAAAGGCTCGAAAACGGCGACACGATTCTGGTGCCGCCGGTGGGGCCGGAAGTGGAAGTGGAAGGCATGGTCAGGCGGCCCGCGATCTATGAGCTTCGCGGGGAAAAGACGCTCGCCGAGGTGCTCCAGTTAGCGGGCGGAATTCTTCCCACCGCCGCCCTGCGGCACATTGAGGTTGAGCGCGTCGTGGCCCATGCAAAGCGGACGATGCTGAGCCTCGACATTCAACATCCCACCGGCTCCGCGGCGGTCAACCGGCAGCTTGAGAGCTTTGCGATCCATGACGGCGACGTGATCCGAATCTTTCCCATCGCGCCTTACAATCAGGAGGCTGTCTATCTCGAAGGGCACGTTCTGCGGCCGGGACGCTACTCTTACCGCCCCGGCGTGCGCCTCACGGACTTGATCTCTTCTTATTCCGACCTGCTGCCGCAGCCGGCGATGGGTTACGCGGAAATCATCCGGCTCGATCCCCCCGACGATCACCCGGTTATTAAGAGCTTCGATCTCGCGGCGGCGCTCGCCCATCCGCAGTCTTCCCCCAAGCTCCAGGCGCTTGACACGGTCCGGATCTTCGGACGCTTCGATTTCGAGAATCCGCCCGCGGTGACGGTGGGCGGGGAAGTGCGCGATCCGGGAACTTACATCACCTCGGGCGTGGCGCGCGTTCGAGACGCCATCTATCAGGCCGGAGGCGTCACTCCGGACGCCTTGCTCGCTTCCGCGCAGCTGGTGCGCAGCCGGCCGGGCGGGAAGCTCACGATCATGAGCCTGAATCTTGGCGAAGCCCTTGCGGGCGACCCGCGTGAGAACGTGCTGTTGCGCCCGCGCGACCGCATTCTGGTGCAGCGCGACCCTTTGAAGTCCGATCCGCCGAGCGTCTACGTGGCGGGTGACGTGGAACGTCCCGGGCGCTTTCCCCTGACCGCCGACCTGCGCGTCAGCGACCTGGTGGGCCTTGCCGGGGGATTGAAGCGAAGCGCCGATGCGCGTACGGCCGACCTGACAAGCTACAACGTGCAAGGCTCCCATCCGAAAATAGGCGAGCATCAGGAAATCAATCTGGCGGCGGCGCTCGAAGGCAAGCATGATGCTGTGCTTCACGATGGCGACGTTCTGACGGTGAAGGAACTGCCCGGCTGGAACGATATCGGGGCCTCGGTTACGATTCGCGGCGAAGTCCGGCATCCGGGAACGTATGGGATTGCGCCGGGAGAGCGGCTGAGCTCGGTACTGGAACGCGCCGGCGGCTTCCTCCCGACAGCCTACCCCCAGGCCGCGGTTCTCGATCGCCGGGAAGTTCGCGCGCTTCAGCAAAAGAGCCGGAATGAATTGATCCATGAATTGCAGCAGAATGCCGGAGATATCAAAACCTCCCTCAACGAGAGCGCATCAGCCCAGGCGGCGTTGCAGCAGGCGGCGCTGCAACAGCACAAGCAGGTGCTTCGGGCCCTGCAAAGCGCGCCGATTACGGGACGGCTGGTGATCCATTTGAGCCGCAACCTGAAAGAGTTTGCGGGATCGCAAGACGATATTCCGGTGCGCGCCGGCGACACCCTTTGGGTTCCCAAGCGGCCGGATTTCGTGATCGTTACAGGCCAGGTCTACAACTCGAACGCCATCACTTTTGAGCGGGGCAGAACGGCGGGGTGGTATTTGAGCCGGGCGGGCGGAGTGACCGGCCTGGGAAACAAGAAGGCCATCTTCATCGTCCGGGCGGACGGCTCGGTGGTGAGCACGGGCGGGAACCTGTGGTGGCACGGCGACGTGCTGTCGGTGCGCGTAGACCCTGGCGACACGATTGTCGTTCCGGATAAGCCCCTGGGCGGGTCAACACTTTGGAAGAACTTAATTCAGATCAGCCAGATCGCTTCATCGTCGGCCATCGCTGCGGCCGTCGCCACTCGCTGATGAGAATTTTAGGAGAGTGGTCACTGAAATTATTAATCCTGGCGTTCCTCATGATGGGCGGTTTTACCGCAGGATTTGCCGCGAACGCGCCCGCGCGAAATCCCTCGAAGGCCGATGCGGCCGCCCGGCGTCCGGGAGAGCGGGACTGGTGGGGGCATGGCGGCAAATTCATGGCAACTGAGAAGCCATCTGGACAGGAACCCGATAACGCCTTCGGGCTTCCGCTGTTGAAGAATATCGCTCGGGACCAGAAAACGATCTGGACGAGCCCGTTTCACCTGCGTCTGAGGGATGCCAACTGGCTGCTGCCTCTCGCCGGCCTTGGAGCGGCGCTGCTCGCAACCGACAGCGCCACCAGCCGCCACCTTGCCATTTCCCGGGCGGGGATCAATCAGAGCCGGAGTTTTTCGAACTTCGGGGCCGCTTCGCTGATCGGGGTTGCTGGCAGCCTCTATTTGTGGGGCCGTGCCCGCCACAACGAGCACATGCGCGAGACGGGCCTGTTGAGCGGCGAGGCGGTCATCGACAGCTACCTGGCTGCGACCGCCGTCAAGACGGCTGCGGGCCGGGAGCGTCCCTACGTCGACAACGCCCAAGGGCGCTTCTTGAGAGGCGGCAGTTCGTTTCCGTCCGAACATGCTGCGGCGGTCTGGTCAACGGCGGGGATCATCGCCCACGAGTATCCGGGGCCTTTGACCAAGCTGTTTGCCTATGGACTTGCAGCGGCTGTCAGCGGATCGCGCGTGACGGGGGAAGAACATTTTCCTTCCGACGTTCTGGTGGGCGGCGTGCTCGGACTGCTGATTTCCCGCGAGGTCTACCAGAAGAGCCACAATCCCGAGCTTTGGGGTTCCGCCTGGCGGGTGCCGGGGCATGACCGCAGCCGGGAGCGGGAACGGAACCCGGAGAACATGGGCTCGCCCTACGTGCCGCTCGATAGCTGGGTCTATCCTGCCTTCGAGCGTCTGGCGGCGCTCGGTTACGTCCGATCGGAGATGCTTGGCATGCGGCCCTGGACGCGGCTCGAATGCGCGCGCCTGGTGGAGGAGGCAACGGACCGGCTGAGCGCCCGGGAGACGGACGCGCCGCTGGCCAGCCGCCTTGTCGGGAGCCTGCAAAAAGAATTCGCCGGGGCGCTGGCGCTGCTGGGCGGCGGACGGAACCGCGCGGTCGATCTCGATTCCGTGTACACGCGCTTCACCGGGATTGCGGGCACGCCGCTTACCGACGGTTACCACTTTGGCCAGACGCTCGAAAACGATTACGGCCGCCCTTACGGCGAAGGATTGAACACCGTGGCAGGCTTTTCGGGCTGGGCCGCCTCGGGGCCGTTTGCCGCTTACTTCCAGGGCGAATACCAGCATGCGCCTTCCGGGCTTGGGCTTCCGCCTGGGGCGCGGCAATTCATCTCGCAAGTTGATTACGGCCTGCCGCTACCGCCGGCCGGTCTTTACCCGGCGGTGGACCGCTTTGACGCGCTCAACGCCTATGTGGCGATGAACCTCGAGAACTGGCAGGTGTCGGCCGGCAAGCAGAGTTTGTGGTGGGGACCGGGCGAAGGCGGAGCCATGATGTACAGCGACAACGCCGAGCCCGTGGATATGATTCGGATCAGCCGCGTGTCGCCCTTCAAGCTGCCGGGCCCGTTCGCGCTGATGGGCCCGGTGCGGACGGAGTTTTTCATCGGAAAGCAGAGCGGAGCCAACTTTCTCTACAGCCCGATGGGACTGGTTGGCCAGTGGGGCGCGGCGCTCAACCCTCAGCCCATTATGATCGGGCAGAAACTCAGCTTCAAGCCGACGCCGAATCTAGAATTCGGATTCGACCGGACGACGATCTATGGAGGGCCGGGCTATCCGCTGACGCCGCACACGTTTTTGAGAAGCCTGTTTTCAACCACCAACGACAAGGCCGGCTCGCCCAACAAGCCCGGCGACCGGCGCTCGGGCTTCGACATGACCTACCGGTTGCCGTTCGTGCGGAACTGGGCGACTTTCTACGTCGATTCGTTTGTTGACGACCAGTTCTCTCCCGTCGCTTATTTCGACCGCGCCTGCAATAGCGCTGGGCTCTATTTCGCCCGGCTGCCGCGCTTGCAGAAATTCGATCTGCGCCTGGAGGGAGTTTACAGCGACAGCCCCCTCGGCGGTTTGTATGACCACGGGTATTTTTACGCGAATTACACCTGGCGCTACGGCTACCGGAATGCCGGCAATTTGCTGGGAAGCTGGATTGGCCGCCAGGGGCAGGGCGAGCAGGCGTGGCTGACTTACTGGCCGACGCCGCGCAGCGATCTTCAGTTCCAATTCCGGCATGAGACGGTGGGCCAGGGATTCATCCCCGGGGGCGGGACGATAAACGATGGCGGGGTGAAAGCGAATTTTTGGCTCCGGCCCGATTTGAGCGTCACCGCATTTCTTCAGGACGAAAAGTGGTCCTTCCCGGTTCTCCGTCCGGGGCCGCAATCAAACGTGACGGCATCGGTGCAACTGACTTTCTGGCCCCGCTGGAGTTTCCATTGACGGGCGGCGGACCGGCAGGACTCGATACGAATCGGAAACGTTCATGAAATCACCGGTCAAAACTCCCGACGAGCCCAAGAGGGAACGGGATCCCGAAGGTTTTTTCCTCGAAGCCGTCAATGCGGAGATCGCGGCGGAGGGGCGGGAGCGGATGGCGCACCGCCTGCGCCTGCTCTGGGACGGGCGGCGCTTGCTGGTCCGGGCGACGCTGTGCGGTTTTGCGGGGGCGGCGTTGATCGCCCTCCTGATTCCGAACCGTTATACGTCAACCGTCCGGCTGATGCCGCCCTCGCCCGGCGGGTCAGGGCCGATTGCGGCGGCTTTGGCGGGCCTTGGGGGACAGTTGGGAGGAGCGGCGGACCTGCTTGAAAACTCCATGGGACTCAAAAACTCCAGCGCGCTGTTCGTGGGGATTTTGAACAGCGACCGTGTGCGCGACGCGGTGATTGACAAGTTCCATTTGCAAAAGGTTTATGACGTTCGCTATCCGGAGGACGCGCGAAAGGTCCTGGCGAGGGAGACGAACGTATCCGCCGACCGACAGAGCGGGATTATCACCATTTCCGTCAGCGACTTGAAGCCCGGGCGCGCAGCCGCCATGGCCGAGGAATATATCAACGAATTGAACTACGTGGTCAACCATCTGACCACGTCTTCGGCGCACCGGGAAAGCGTTTTTCTGGCGGAGCGCCTTGCGCAGGTCAAGGGCGACCTTGAAATTGCCGAAAAGGACTTTAGCCGGTTCGGAAGCACGAATACGGCCATCGACATTCCGAACCAAGGCAAGGCCATGGTGAGTGCCGCCGCGACGTTGCAAGGCAACTTGATTGGAGCCGAGTCGGATCTCGAAGCTTTAAAGCAAATCTATACCGACGGCAACGTGCATGTGCGGGCCGCCCAGGCGAGGGTGAGCGAGTTGCGGCGGCAGCTTGAGAAGATTGGCGGGAAGGGAACGGACGAAAAAAGCGGCGCCGGCGAACTCTATCCGAGCATGCGGCAACTTTCCGCGCTGGGCGTGACCTACGCGGATCTTCTGCGGCGCGTCAAGGTTGAAGAGGCTGTCTATAAGACGCTGACTCAGGAATATGAAATGGCAAGGGTGGAAGAGGCGCGGGATATTCCCACGGTCAAGGTTCTCGACCCGCCGCTGGCGGCGGAGAGAAAGTCCTATCCGCCGCGGCTGGCGATGACATTGGCGGGAGGCTTCCTGGCCTTCTCGCTGGCCACGCTCTGGCTGATGGTTCGCGCGCGCTGGGATGAGGCGGACCCGGCCGATCCGCGAAAAGCCCTTGCGCAGGATATTTATTCGACCTTGCGGGTGTATCCCCTGCGGGCCAGTCGAAGCGGTTTGGGACTCGTTCGATCCATCACCGGCCGGGGGTGGCGGCGCAGCCGTTCAGGCCGCACTCGTCGGGAAAATGGGCAGTAGTTGATTGCGTAGTTAGCTGTAAGTAATTGATTAATAGGCGGTTATATTGGTATCGGCGACTAGCTGAGGGGGCGAAGCTGTATCGAGAGGCCAAGATGCGAGAACGTGAGACCGCCATGGGGCTGGAGAGTTTGTCTGTTTCTGTGGCGGGATCGAGCCGCGGCATCGCGTGCGAGTTCCTAACTCCCAGGTGGTACGCAGTTTACACCTGCGCGCGCCACGAAAAGCGGGCCGCAGAACTTTTGGAAAGAAAGGAGGTGGAAACGTTTCTGCCCCTTTACGAGGCCGTTCATCGCTGGAAGAACGTCCGGGCGCAAGTGTGGCTGCCGCTGTTTCCGGGATACCTTTTCGTGCGGATCGCTTTGGCGGACCGCCTCAAGGTTCTGGAGATTCCGAGCGTAGTGCGGCTGGTGGGATTCTCGGGGCAGCCCGCTCCACTGCCCGAAGCTGACATCGAAGCGATCCGGCTGTGCATTGAGCGCGGTCCCCGCCTCGAGCCGTGTCCTTACTTGCAGGCTGGGCGGAGGGTGCGCGTGGCGCGAGGACCGTTGGAGGGTCTGGAAGGAATCGTCGTCCGCCGGAAGAGCCGGACGCGGCTGGCGGTCTCGCTTGACATCATTATGCGGTCGGTTGCCGTGGAGGTGGACGAGGTGGACCTTGATGTCGTGTCCTAGCCGGAACTTCCGGACTTTCTTTGATCCGGCTTCGCAGTCCGGAATCGGGAAGAGAGAGCGCAGTGCCGGCCAATAGCTTCAAGTAGTGTCCATGCCCGCCCAGGGGAAAAGATGGAGTTAATCCTGCACCGCATGACGTTTTTTCGGGCATTCCTCATTTCCAATGGAGGTTCATCCGTATGAGTTTTGAAATGGAAGAAGCCCGCAGCCTCACCGCCCGAGTTGAAGGATGGCTGCAGGATTGTGAAGGTGAGTTGCTTTTCAACTTGGCGAGGGGATGCGAGGGTCGAGGGGCCATCGTCGAGGTCGGTTCCTGGAAGGGCAAATCGACCATCTGGTTGGGAAGAGGCAGCTTGGCGGGAAAGAAAGCTCACGTGTGGGCAGTTGATCCTCATACGGGATCAGGTGAGCACCATGAAGCTTTCGGGAGCGTCTGGACGTTCGATGAGTTTAAAAAAAATGTTACGGAGTCCGGCCTGGACGAAGTGGTAACTCCTATTGTCAAGACGTCAGAGGAAGCAGCCCTCAGCTTCCGGGAACCCGTCGAGCTTGTCTTTATCGATGGGGCGCACGATTACGAATCTGCCCGAAGAGATTTTGAACTCTGGTCGCCGAAGGTTGTTGATGGCGGCATCGTAGCGTTGCATGACACGACGTGCGGGGAAGGGCCGCGAAGAGTGGTGGTCGAAAGCCTTTGCGGGTCTCAGCGGTTCAGGGGGGTGCATCTCGTTGGATCGATTGCCTACGCCCGCAAGGTGGAACGCAACTCTCCAGTGGACAGAATCAAGAATGGGGCGGCCGCGTATGCCATCGGTTCAACCGCGTCCACCCCATGCTTCCTGCCGAAGCCTATCAAGGCGCTTGGCCGCAGATTCGTGAAAGCTATGGGGATTCTGTAAATGAGGATTTCAGAAGAGTTCTTTTCTACCTCGTTCGCCGATCTTACTGAGGTCGAAGCGGATGTTACCGATTCCTGGGCCCCGGCCTGGATAGCCCGGAAGGCCTTGCATGGGGCGACAGCCTTAGGGATTCGCCAAGTCGCCGCACAGAGTCTGAATGTGCTGGGAGCTATTCTGCTCGCCCGGCTCCTTACCCCGGCACAATTTGGAATTTTTGCTATTGTGGTGTTTCTTCGAACGTTTCTGCTCGCATTTGGTGATGCCGGACTGGCCACAAGCCTGATTCGGGAGCCCCGTGAACCTGAGGAAATGGAGTATCAGGCGGTCTTTACGTTCCAGCAGATTCTGGTTGTTTGTATCTTCGCGGTTTTCTGGATTGCCTCGCCCGTCGCCGCGAAGCTCTACCATTTGCAAAACGCGGATATCCGGCTGTTTCGATTGGTAGCGATTTCTCTCTTGTGCAGTTCCTTTCAGGTTATTCCGACGGTTCGCCTTGAGCGCAACCTCACCTATGGCAAGCTTGCCTTCATCGAGATTGCCATGGCAGCGGTTTTCAACGGCTCGGCAGTCGGGCTGGCCTGGATGGGGTGGGGAGTCATGAGCTTCGGTGTGGCGCTCCTGGCACGCTCGTTCATCGGTGCCGTCCTGGCCAACGTGGTTTGTCCCTGGCGCGTGCGCTGGTCGTTTGACTGGAAGAAGGTCAAACCTCATCTCCGTTTCGGACTTCCGTATCAGGGAATCACCTTCGTTTCGCTGCTGAAGGACAGTATCGGTCCTCTCTATATCGGAGTGCTTTTGGGAGCAGCCCAGATGGGTTACGTGAGTTGGGCGAGCACGTTTGCGGCCTGGCCGGTGCTGGCCGTCACGGTCTTCCAGCGGGTTTATCTGTCCGCCTTTTCACGGGTGCAGAACCATCCGGCGTTGCTCGCGAGGTTCGTTGAGCGCTCGATTCAGGCGACGAACGCCATCGTCGCTCCGGCAGCGGTATTGGTGCTGGTGTTCAGCGTCCCGATCACTCGGTGCATCTTTGGAGGAAAATGGCTTGTTGGCCTTCCGCTCTTCTATCTCTTCTGGTCGGTGAGCCTATTTGCTCCGACGGCGATACCCGCGGTCGCGCTCCTGAACGCCTTGGGACGCTCGCGCCTGACCTTCTTCTTTGCTTTGATCTGGATGGCAGGCACCTGGATTCTTGGGGTTCCGTTCATCTGGTTATGGGGGCCTCTCGGTTATGCCGCAGCAGTCCTGGTCGTAAACCTATCGAGCGTTTTTCTCTATCGGGTCGCGCAAAGCATAGTCGATTTTTGGGTGCTGAGGGTTGTTGCTCCGATCTGGGCGTGGGCTATCGGCGTGGGCGTTTTGGCTTACGGCTTCAAGGTTATATGGCAGCCCTCGAATGTGCCGAGTCTGGCGCTTGCGGTGGGCGCTTATGCCGTTGTGTATGTGGGAGGGCTGCTGGCCCGCTATTCCGACGACGCGAGGAAGTTGTGGACGCTCGCATGGAAACAGGCATGAAAGCTGGCATTTCTGTGGTGATGAACACTTTGAACGAAGAGCGGAATCTCCCTCTGGCGCTTCGGTCGGTCATGCCTTGGGCGGATGAGATCGTCGTAGCGGATATGCACAGCCAGGACAGGACGGCGGAGATCGCCCGGCAATTCGGGGCCAGGGTTTGCTTGCACGAAGGCCCCGGATTCAACTACGCCCCGCGGGAATTTGCTGTAGCTCAGGCAAATTGCGAATGGGTGTTTGTCCTGGATGCTGACGAACTCGTGCCGTTGGCCCTCAGTGACGACTTAATCTACATCGCATCTTCTGCCAGCGCGGAGGTGGCGACGATTCCGCGCAGAAATTTCATGATGGGAGTACCGCTCGCAGCCACGGGATGGGGACCGACGCAGGATTATCAGACGCGTTTTTTCAGGAAGGAGAAGATTCGCGCCAGTTCGATTGCTCATCACGATTTCACTCCCGTGGAGGGAGCGCGGGTTTTCAGACTGCCTTACAACGGAAGAAACGCCATTATCCATTTCAATTATCTTGATAGCGCCCATTTCATTCGGAAGTTAAATCAGTACACCAGCATTGAAGCCATGCAAAGCATGGAGCGGGGGCGGCACGCCGGGCCTTTCAAGGCCCTGGTACTTGCTGGCCGGGAGTTTCTGGTCCGCTATTTCATGCGCGGAGGTTACCGGGATGGGTGGCGGGGTCTTTATCTCTCTTGCTTCATGGCTTTCTATCGTTTGGCAACCTGTGCGAAGTTTCAAGAACTTGAATCTGTCGGCAATGCCCAAGAAGTTGAAGCCCGGTACCGAGAAGAAGCCGAAAAGGTCATAAGCGAGTATCAACTGGCTTGATCCTGTCATTTCCCGAAGAAGACATCGGCGATGTGACATCAGCCAAACCTCAGTGGACGTTGGGATGCACATCGGCAGGAGGTTGATGCTCCGGGCCGGGAGCGGTTCGGATTGTCCAACCTAGATTGGAGCGGGAAGTTATGGCTGAGCACATCATTGATCAAACATTGCTCCATCTTATCTGTCCCATAACGCGCCTTTATGATCTTGACCTTCGTGTCGCCAGGCTAAGGCTTCCCACGCTTGGTGCTCGTCACGCCGAGTTGAGTGCCATTATTTCCATGGATGACTCACCGGGAGCGCCAGCATCGCGATTGATAGATTTGGCTTCTTTCCTGATCTTGCGAGCCAACAGCACAGAGCTACCCTTGCTCGCGGCCCGTGGCGCACCCGCACTGGTTCACGTTTGGCCGGGAGAACATTATCGTCTTCTATTGATATCTGCATAAATAATGCAACGGGGCTAGGACAAAAAATTAGGTAGATCGGATTCGAGGATGCAGCCACGGAGTTTGTCTGGGGAAGTTCGAATGCCGTTGATCGAACGGATGATGTCGTCCATCAATTCATCCCGGTCGAGCGGGCAGCCGTTGGCGAGTTCTCGCTTGGCCAGCGACCAAACGCCTTCGTCGGGGTTGATCTCCGGGGCGTAAGCGGGAAAGTGCTCGATATGCAGCCGCGGGTGCCGACGCAGGAGTTTCCCCAAAGGTTCGCCGTGGTGCGTGGAGGAATTGTCCAGCAGAACGATGACGGAACCTCGGAGGTGTCGCAGCAGCTCGCGGAGAAACAGACCCACTTCTTCCTGGCCGATGTTGTCGAAGTAAAGCAAATAGTAGAGGCCCAAGTGCTGTCGTTGGGGACTGACCGAGATTCCGGAGATGACGGAGATTTTGTCCCGGCGTCCCTGGCGATGACGCTGAAGGGGGGTGCAGCCTTGGGGGGCCCAAGTCCTAACCACCAGGGGAGCCAACAAAAAGCCCGATTCATCAGCGAAGACTAGGTGGGCGCCCAGCCGCGCAGCGTTTTTTTTACCCGAGGCCAGTCCTTCCGCTTCCAGCGTTCGATGGCCTCGTCGTCGCGCTCGACGGCGCGAGTTTCGGGTTTCTGAGGGCTCCAGTTCAGACGATGCATCAGCCGACCGACATGATCGCGATGGTAATCCACGCCGAACTCTCGCCGGATGACTTCGGCGATTCGTGCCGTGGTCCACAACTGCGTCCGGTAGCCGTGCGCCTGGGGTCCCTGGAGAAGCAGCTTCACCAAGCGTCGCCGCTGGCTCGAACCCAACTTCAGCGGGCGTCCCGGCGAGAAGCGGACCCGCAAGGCGTCGGGGCCCCCTCGTCGCTGCGCACGCAGCCATCGCAGAACAGAACTGGGGGCACAGTGAATACGACGCCCCACTTCGTTCAGCGACAAGCCCGTAGCCCACAAAGCCAGCGCCCGCAGGCGACGGTCTTCGATCAGATCGGCACTGCCCTTCGGTCGAGGCATACCTGTTCCCTCCTGAAGGTCAGTATATTGCATTATTTATGCAGATGTCAATAGGGGGATTCTCCTTGTAGAATTGAACTAGTCCATCTACATTCGACACGGCCCGCACTACTGCGCGACAACCGCCCAAGTCTTGCATCGTCGAAAGTTGCATGGTATGGAAGCGTTGCAACTTTGTAATGACGGATGGAAGCCTCTTCAGTCTTTGTGCCACCAGAGCCCGTGGATCGAACTTTTTAGCTCGGTTGCGCAGTACAGTCTTGAAGACATGCAACGGATACCCATGAGACGATCTCCAATTACCGGCGATGCTCAAGGCGCTATCCATATCGAGGTCAGGGGTTGGATCTCTCCGTCCAGAAATGACTTTCCCCGCAGCCGTCACTCGTGCGGGACCTTTCAGCGGCTTCGTCCAAGGCATGGAATCAAGATTGCACTCCAGACGCAGGCGTGTCAACGAAATCCCTGGCTCCCGGAGCGGAGTGGGGACCGGAACAACCTGGTGCCAAAAGGATGGCTGGAGCTTATAAAACGAACACTGATCCTTTTCTTTACTTTCTCCGTTTTCATTCCCCCCTGGACTCAATCGCCCCAGTTGGTAGCCACGGCACAAAAGATGTGCCGTGGCTACGTTCCGCGCTCCCGGCAATAATCCCTAATAGCATTCATCGCCACCACAAATTTTTCTCTTTTTGAGCTTGCGGAAAAGGGCCTCAACGTCTATGCTGTGTCTCCGTCCGGACTCTTACGACACGTCCAAATTTAGGGGGCAAGATGGCCACGGAACTTCCAAAGTATCTTCAAGCATCCATTCCCAACCCTCAGAGTAAGCGAGTCTCCTGGTACAAGAGCACTGCGCCTGCCTACGCGGGGATTTTTCTGTGGGTAGGTTTTTATTTGGGACTTTCCGCGCCCACGCTCAGCCTAGCCTCGCCCGCAGTTTGCCTGGCCGGACTGTTGGTGGGAGGACTTCTCTGTTTTGTGCTCTATTACTACGCGCCCGCCATGCTGGGGATGCTAACGGGACGGCCGCTTTACATTGTGGGAACTTCCACGTTTGGCGTGAAGGGCGGTTACCTGATGCCCGGCCTGCTGATGGGATGCCTGCAAATAGGCTGGTTCGCTGTGGCCACCTACTTTGCCACGGACTACATCATGCAGGGGCTCGATAGCCACTCGAAAGGGCTGTTCACCGCCATTGCGCTGGTGTGGGCCTACGGCCTCGCCTGGGTGTCGATCAAGGGAATTTCCTACGTTGCGCGCCTGGCGCAGTTCTTGAACTGGGTGCCGCTTTTTATGATTGTCTATGTCTTTTGGGCCAACAAGGGTGGGATTGCCGCCTATCATCCTCCGCACAACGACGCCTGGGGCGGCTTTTTGGCCATGCTCGCCCTGGTGATCGGCTTCTTCGCCACGGCCGGAGCGGCGGGCGCTGACTTTGGCACCAACAACCGGAACCGCCGCGACGTGATCCTGGGAGGCTTGACGGGAATCACTTTGGCGATTTTGGTGGCGGGAGGATTGCCGGTGCTCTCCGTGGCAGGGCATCTGGGCAAAATCGGTAGCGCGTCGGACTTTACATACGCCGGGACCATCCGGAGCGTGGGGAGCCTGGCACCGGTGATGTTCTTCCTTTTTGCCATTGCTTCGCTGGTTCCCACAACGTTTTGCACCTTTATCGCCGGCAACAGCTTTGAAACCATGCTGCCCAAAATCCCGCGCATGGTTTCCACTTTGGTGGGCGTTACCATTGGGGCGCTGCTGGCCGTCACGGGCGTGGCGCAAAACCTGATCGGCTTTTTTACGATTGTGGGCGCTTCCTTTGGCCCCATTTGCGGCGCCATGGCGGCCGATTACCTGCTGGCGGGGCGCAAGTGGTCCGGGCCGCGCGCGGGAATCAACTGGGCCGGTTATATCGCCTGGGCGGTGGGCTTTGTGGTGGGCATTCTGAACCAGATTCCCGGAGTGCCTGCAAGCTGGGTCAGCGCGGACCGTCCTGCGGTGCTTTTTTCCTTTATCGTAGGTTTCGTTGTCTACTTCATCCTTTCAAAAGCCGGCTTGCAGTCGGCCTTGATCCCTCAGAGCGATTTGCAGCCGGCGGCTGAAGCGTAGAATCGCAATTCCCTGAGGCTGGCAAGCTACGACACGGATTCATGTGTCGTGGATTCTTCGTCCTCGACGGCCCCGGAGTGGAAGCCCGCCCCGAAGCACGGAAAGAACAACGAAAGCTGCTGGCAAGGGCGGCAGGTGGAGTTGTGCGAGGCCAACGGCCAGCACCAAGTTGTGCTTCCGGCGAGCAGAATTTGTTTAGAACGGCCATTTTTCAGTAAAATGCTAGAAATGCAAAGCGATATGAAACCAACTTTGCTCGTCCTGGCTGCCGGAATCGGCAGCCGCTATGGCGGGCTGAAGCAGATGGATCCGGTCGGGCCGTCCGGTGAAACAATTATGGATTACTCGATTTACGACGCGTTGCGAGCCGGATTCGGCAAGCTTGTTTTCGTCATCCGCCATGATATCGAACAGCAATTCAGAGCAGCCGTTGGCGCGCGATTCGAAAACCGGGTTCCCGTCAAATACGTTTTTCAGGAGTTGGACAACCTGCCGCCGGGGTTTTCCGTTCCCAATAACCGCAAGAAGCCGTGGGGAACCGGGCACGCGATTTTGATGGGGGCTGACGCGATCCAGGAACCGTTTGGTGTCATCAATGCTGATGATTTCTACGGCCCGACTTCGTTCCGGCTCCTGGCGGACCACTTGCGTTCCGGCTCCCGCGATTACGCGATGGTAGGTTTTGTATTGCGCAACACGCTTTCCGAATTCGGCAGTGTGGCGCGCGGCGTGTGCCGGATTACCGCCGCCGGCTATCTCGAAGCTGTAACCGAGACCACCGGCATCGAAGCGGCCGGTGCCGGCGCGAAATACGCCGATGACCAGGGCCACATTCACCGGCTGGATGGCGATGCCATTGTTTCAATGAATCTGTGGGGCTTTGGCCCCTCGCTCTTTGAGCATTTGCGCCGGCAATTCGGCGAATTTTTGAAAGCCCTCGCGCGGAAGGAGAAAGCGGAATTTTACATTCCGGCAGTGGTTAATGCACTGGTAGAGACGGGCCGTGAACGGTGCCGGGTGTTAACCACGCCGGACGCCTGGTTTGGCGTGACCCACCGTGAAGACCACCCTCGCGTCATCCACAGCATCCGAGCCTTCGTCGCGCGCGGGGATTATCCGGAGAGACTCTGGACGTGAATCTGAGACACAATATCCCGAATGTTGCTCGCCGATTCCGGATTTATGGCGATTACTTGAGCGCCGAGCTTTACGGCAACGGGCACATCAACGACACGTACTTCGTCACTTTCGATCAGGCGGGAACGCTGGTTCGTTACATCCTGCAGCGCATCAATCAAAACATCTTCAAAGATCCGGCCGCGCTCATGGAAAACGTCCGGCGCGTCACGGAGCATCTCGGCAAAAAGTCGGCGACCGAATCGGGTCCGAGCCGCCGCGTGCTGGCACTTATTCCGACGCTGGAAGACCAGCCGTATTGTCTGGACGGGGAAGGCAATTACTGGCGGGCTTACCTTTTTGTCGAGAAGGCGCATACGTATGATGCGGTGGAATCGCCTCGCCAGGCCTTTGAGGCGGCAAGGACATTCGGCAGTTTTCAATCGCTGCTGGCGGATCTTCCTGCGCCGCGTTTGCACGACACGATTCGGGACTTTCACCACACCCCCAAACGATTTGCCGCGCTGGAAGAGGCGATTGCCGCCGACACCGCAAATCGCGCGGGGTTCGCCAAGCCGGAAATCGAATTTGCGCTGCGACACCAAGCCATGACTGGCGCGCTACTGGAGGAGAACCTTCCGGAACGCGTGACCCACAACGACACCAAATTCAACAACGTCATGCTGGACGACGCGACCGGCGAGGGCGTTTGCGTCATTGACCTCGACACGGTGATGCCGGGGTTGGCGCTGTACGATTTCGGGGACATGGTGCGGACCACGATGAGTCCGGCGAAGGAGGACGAGCGCGACCTTTCAAAAGTCACGATGCAGCTTCCCATGTTCGAAGCGCTGGCACGCGGCTATCTCGCGTCGGCTTCCGGGTTTCTGACTCCGCAGGAAAGGCGCTGGCTGGCTTTCTCTGGGAAACTAATCACCTATGAAATTGGTGTGCGTTTCCTTACGGATTTTCTCGCCGGCGACAAGTATTTCAAAGTGCATCGTGAAAACCATAACCTTGACCGTTGCCGGACGCAATTCAAGCTGGTGGAATCTATCGAACAGCAGGAAGAGCAAATGAACCGGCTGGTGGAAACGATCTGAACCAAAATTCTGGCGTCGGCGGAGTAGAATTTACCGGCAGCGACGTCGTCGAGCCTTTCCCGTACCTGCGGGAAGCGTTCATGATAAATTGAAAACTCAGCGCTCGAATTGGGCAGCATCTCATGCGACAAAGCATTTCGAATAAGCTCTGGATTGCAGCGTGGTTCGTGTTTCTCCCCGCGCTCGCGCAGGCGCAGCCGCAGGTCCGGGCGGTCACGAACAAAACCAGTTATAACGCCGGCACGGAAGTCTCGATGCGCCTCGCTCCGGTTACTGGCGCGTCGGTACCCTTGGATGTTGTCTTCTCGGCAACGGTCCGCTACGCCGGAGATTCGCGGGTGGTCTTGACCAGTCCAGCGACCGAGGTCTGGAGCCTTCCGGGCAGCTCCAACCCTGCCTCATATTTTCGGCTTTGGGCGATTCCGTCAAATGCCAGAACCGGCCGTTACCAGATCGACTTGCTGGGGTACGACAAAATCTCCCGGCAGATCGTGATCAAAGTCCACGATGCGGGCTCCTTTGCCGTGCACCGCAAACTGGTCGAGATTGTGGGAATCAAACTTGGAAAGACTTTCTATGTGACGGACGATCCGGTGGATTGCGACATCACCTTGGAAAATCTGACCGGCCACCCGCTCCGCGGCCTGCGTGTCGAATTCTCAAACCGGTACTGGCCGTGGATCGCCGGACCCGCTCAGCAGGCTGCGGCCAGCGTTGTGACCGTGGCGGATGATTTGTCGCTACCCGCTTGGGCAAAGCGGGTGATTCATGCTTCGCGCACTGCCGTCGCGCCCGAGGTTGACCGGCCCACCGTGCACCAGTACGGAGTGGTGGTTTGGGATCACAGCCGCAAGAACGTGCTGGATATCGCTTTCAGCCATCTCGTTTTTATTCGGCCGCCGGGCGTCGATTCGCCCAGGCCCTATCCCCTGCAATACACCTATCCGCTGCTCAGCGACGTGAACACCAAGAGCTATCGACACTTCTATCCGCCAGGCGTCAATGCAGGCGCCGTCCGGTTTGACACGAGCCACACTATGTTCATTCCGGGATGCGATGCAACGATCAGATTCTCGGTTCAGAATCCGGGCACTGTGCCTTGGAAGCAGGTCTTGATCGTCGCGCGATTGCTCGGTCCCGAAGGGAAGGAAATTTCCAGGAAGGTTCTCGCTGCGCGTCGAGACTTCGAGCCGGGCAAAGCCCCATTGCCGGAAAGCGTAATGTTTGCTCTGCCCGCTTCGCCGTCCGGCCTCTATCATGCCGAGGTCACTTTGCGGGATTCGTTGGGAAGTACAGTGGCCGAGGGAACGCTCGGCCTGGGAGTCAACCCGCTGCCCAAATCCATTATGATCTTCTGCGCGCATGAGGACGACGAAGGAGGCTGGACGGGATTGATCCGGGCGGCAGTGGAGAACCACATTTCCATCCACTTTGTTTATTTCACCAGCGGCGACGCTGGCTCCTGCGATCTTTACTATGAGCACTCGTGCAGTCCTGCGGAGGCCATGAACTTTGGCGCGCTGCGGATGGCAGAGACCCGGGCCGCGCTTGGACATCTGGGAGTGCCGAAGGACGATATCTATTTTCTGGGATTGCCGGACGGAGGTTCGGGAGAGATTTGGTATCACCATGTTGATGCCGGCAATCCTTACCTATCTGTCTTGCTGGCTTGTGACCACGCGCCTTATCAAGGCGTCTTCCAGCCCAATCTGCCCTACGCGCGAGAGTCGGTTGTGGCGGCTGTGAAAGACTTGATTATGGAGTTCCATCCAGAGGTCATTGTGACCGCGCATCCGCCTGCTGAAGGGCATATTGATCATATTGTGAACAACTATTTTGTGGTCCAGGCGCTCCAGGAGATGGTGAAGGAACGCGCTCTTTCCACCGCCAACCTCAAGCTTTATGTCGACAGGGTCTACAATGCTAAGACTTTGCCGCCCACTCCCTACCACTATGCGAAGCGCGTTTTGTACGTGTCGGGCGAGGTGATGGCGCTTGGGCAGGAGGCCGGCTGGTTCTATCAGTCGCAAGGAGGCAATCGCGCTGAGAGAAATATCCGGGATTTTAATCAGCTTCCCAGCAGACTAGAGTACCGGCAGGTGTTAGACTGGAAAGAACACGCAGGATGGAACGAGAAGCCATGAAGGCAGGTATGGACAACTCGGAGGAAGAAGAGCTATCCATGGTGGGATCCCCCAACCCAGCGGAAACGCCACCAGATGTGGGTTTCCCGAATGAGCCTTTTGCGTGTCCGCATTGCGGCCAGCTGCTTGCGCCTTCCGTCCGGATATGCGCTTCCTGCAAGCAGCCGATCGATCCGAGCCAAATCGCACGGCCGGTTATTTCGATCCCGATTGCCGAGCAAATAATTGCTCTGCCCCAGAAAGAGCAGGCGCGTTTTTCGTGGAGCATTTTTTTGGGAGTGTTGTGCACTTGGTTTCTTGTGGCGGTGGCTTTTCAGCGTCTCTTGGGTTACGGGAAGAGCCAGTTTGCGCTGGGCGGCGTGGTGATTATTTCTTCCGCATGGATTCTGTACGATGCCCATAAAAAAGGCATTCCTAAGGGGCTGAGATGGAGTTTGGGTTCGCTGTTCCTTTGGATTCTCATTTTTCCGTGGTACCTGGCTCGCCGGCGAACCCCGGAAGCTTCCTGTCCTTTTATCGAGGGAGAGTCGGGCCGGACGGCGCGGACCCTGCTGTTCATCCTTTTCGTTATCTTCTTAGTAGGGGCTGTGATGATGGTGATCAAAGGCCCGGTACACCATTAGCCGCACTGCCCGATCTTTTTCAGTCCTGACTGCGTGTTGAACAACCAGCCAGAGCCCCGTCCGAGGCTTTGCAGACGTAGATGTCGGCGTCCAATCCCAAAGCCTTGCGATACCCTTCCTTGACTGCTTTCGCAAAGGATTCCGCCGCCTCGGCTCTAACCAGGTTCACCGTGCATCCGCCAAAGCCCGCCCCGGTCATCCGCGCTCCCAAAACGCCGGGCTGCCCTTGGGCTAGGGCCACCAGAATATCCAGCTCCTTGGAGCTAACTTCATAATCATCCCGCAGGCTCGCGTGGGAAGCATTCATGAGTTCGCCGAACTGCTCAAGGCACCCTTTCTCCAGAACCTTGACGGCTTCGAGCACGCGGTGGTTTTCACTGATCACATGCCGGGTACGCTTCAACAACACTTCCCTCAAGACGGGGCTTGCGACCTCCAGGTCCGCCAGGTTGACCTCACGCAGCGAATTCACCGCCATGCCGGTGGTTCTCAATTGCGCCACGGCTTGCCGGCACTGCTTCAGCCGGATTTCATATTCCGAGGCGGCGAGCGCCCGCCGGACGCCGGAATTGCAGACAATGATCTTGACGTTCTCGTGGAGCGGAACGTGGCGATACGTGAGATCCCGGCAATCAAGAAAGAGCGCGTGATCCTGCTTGCCGAGAGCCGAAATGAACTGGTCCATAATGCCGCAGGGAACATTGACAAATTCATTTTCCGCTTTTCGGGCGAGTCTCACGACTTCAAGCGGCGCAAGGTTCAGGTCAAAGAGTTTCATCGAAAGCACAACCGCCCCGACTTCCACGGCCGCTGATGAACTGAGACCGGCCTCGCGCGGCACGTTTCCTCCAAAAACCACGTCTGCGCCTTTGAGGGAATAGCCCTCGGTTTCGAGAAACTTGAAAACCCCGCGGACGTAGTTGCTCCAGGGATGACCGGCGTCTTCTTGAATGCAGTCGAGGCTGAATTCAACTTGATCCTGAAAATCAACTGAGTGGAGGTGTACCCGGCAATCCTTGCGAGAGCGAGCGGCGAACTCAATGATGCGGTCGATCGCTACCGGCAGCACGAAGCCGTCGTTGTAATCGGTGTGCTCGCCGATCAGGTTCACCCTTCCTGGAGCTTGGACCACCCATTCAGGAGCGCTGCCGAAAATTTCTACAAAGGCTTCTTTGACCACGCTTTTTCTCCCGGTCGCGAGAGGATCAAGCAACTTCGCGGCGCGTCCTGGGCGACGTCGCGGCAAGTTCACGCGCTTTCTCTTCAGCTAATGAATCGTTCAAGAATGTGCCTCCGCCGGTTTCGACGCTGGCCAGATACTTCAATTTCTTTTTGCTACGCAGCGGGGGATAGAACTCGATGTGGAAGTGGTAATAGGGATAGCGGCCGCGCGTGGGCGCCTGGTGCATGAGCATCATGTATGGAAACGACATCTGGAAAAGATGATCGTATTTCAGGGTCAGCCACTTGAGAATCTCCGCCAGCGCTTTTTCCTCGGAAGGCGTCAGTTGGTCAAGCGCTCCCAGATGCCGCCGGGAGTAGATATGAACCTCATACGGCCAGCGCGCGTAGAACGGAACGAAGGCTGTGAACGCACGGTTCTCCGCCACGATGCGACGGCCATCCTGGCGTTCCTTTTCGAGGATTCGGCAAAAAAGGCAGCGATGATAACTACGATAGTGTGCGCGCGCGGAATCGAGTTCCTTCTTAACCAATGGAGGGATCAGAGGAAAAGCGTAAATCTGGCCATGGGGATGCGGCATGGTCACCCCGATCGCAGCTCCCTTATTTTCAAAAATCAACACGTAGTGGATGCCCGGAGTCGCCTTCAGTTCCACAAATCTTTTTCGCCAGGTGCGAACCAGGTGCGTCAGGTGTGCCATCGGAAGCTCGGGCAGAGATGTCTGATGGTCAGGATGATAAAGGACCACGTCGCATTTGCCGACCGAGGGTTTTACTCGGTAGAATTCGTCACCATCGATCGAGGGAACTTCAGGCGGAATCGAAAAAGCAGGGAAATCGTTCGGGAAAATATAGACGTTATAGTTGTCCGGGACCCGTCCCGAACCCGGGCAGAACGGGCACCAGTCTTGCGGCATCAGGGGGCGGTTCTGGCGGTGAGAAGCTGTAGACACCCATTCTCGTAGCGTCGGATTCCAGCGAAGTTCCGTCATAGCTCCCAAGCCTTGCGAAATATCCCAGGCGGGTTCTTGATGCTGCCTTTAGTTCAGGAAGTAATTGCGGTAAAGCGTGTCGCGCTTGACGGGACGGAAACCGGCATCGAGAATCATCTTGCGAAGCCGCTCCTCTGAAGAAGTTCTCCCGCAGCCGGCGGCTGACACAACATTTTCTTCAATGAGGATGCTTCCAACATCATTGCCCCCGAAGCGCAGGGCAATCTGACAAACCTTGTGGCCGGGCGTCAGCCAAGAGGCCTGGAGGTTCTGAATGTTTTCCAGGTAAAGCCGGCTGACGGCCAGAGTTTTAAGGTAGTCCACGGCCGTAATCTCTTCTTTAACAAAGCGGCCGAGTGAGGTGTTTTCACGCTGGAAAAACCAGGGGATAAAGGCCGTAAACCCTCCTGTTTCTTCCTGCAGTTGCCGGATTCGTTCCAGGTGGTTCGCGCGGTGTTCGAGAGTCTCGCCGCAGCCGAACATCATGGTGGCCGTGGTGCGCAGTCCCAACTGGTGGGCCGTGCGATGGACGGAAAGCCATTCCTGCGTGTTGCACTTCAAACGCGCGATCCGAGCGCGCACTTCGTCATCCAGAATTTCAGCGCCGGCTCCAGGAATTGAATCCAGGCCGGCATCCTTCAAGCGTGCAAGCGTGTCACGGAGAGTCAGGCCGCAAATCTCTGCGATGTTCAGGATTTCCGGCGCCGACAAACAATGCAGATGAATCTGGGGATAGCGGTGTTTGATGCTGGAGAGAAGGTTTTCGTAATAATCGAGCTTGAGATCGGGGTGCAAGCCGCCCTGCATCAAAACTCCGGTCCCGCCGAGCGCCATCGTTTCCTCGATTTTCTGATAGATGGTTTCAAGCGGCAGCACATACCCTTCCGGAGAACCTATCGGCCGGTAAAAGGCGCAGAAGGAACAATATTCCGTGCAGATATTCGTGTAATTGATGTTGCGATCGATCTGGTAAGTTACCACGCCGCCGGGATTAATGCTCCGGCGAAGCGCGTCAGCCTCCATGCCGATTCCGATCAGGTCGTCCGACCGCAACATATCCAGAGCTTGAGATTTTTTAAGGCTCATCAATCTTCCTTTCGGATCGTGAACTTTCCGTTTTCCATGCTTGCGGAAACGCTTTCGTTCTCAATCCCCGCGGGCCTATGCAAAACGGATATCTCTTTCCCCACTGAGAATATTCAATTCCGCCGCCAGGCGATAGAAGAGCCGCAATCCTCGAAGATTTTCCTCATCCAAAGAATAATCGATATTTTCGGTGAGGTAAACTTTCACTTCCTCGGGTTGCATGTTCAGCTTGGGCGCATACTCCCGCGCGATTTCATCAATATGTACGCAGCCATAATCTCTTGAAGCCTCGAAGTCCATGCGAAAACGGCCGACCTGCGCATCCTCGTGGCCCGCCCACACTGCAAACACAAAAGGCAGTCCCGTGAATTTCTTCCACTCCACCGCGAGGTCGTAGACTCTGGGAATTTGCCCATTATAGGCCAGGGCGGGGTCTCCGATAACGAGAGCGGCATCAGCCGAGTTCAGCATATCCTCGGGCTTCGGCGCCGCAGGCGTGAAATTGACAGGCTGGGAATAGAATTTGCCCATCAATATCCTTAAGAGCGCTACAGACGTCCTGGAAGAGTTGTCAACAGCGATCGTCTCGATTTCCTTGACGGGTACTTTGCTGTA
>JAJYHU010000221.1 GCA_021784615.1 Acidobacteriota bacterium
TGGCAAGTTCTTCCACATTGTTCACTGGCGTGGGCATAAACTCCGCTCCTTCAAAGGGCTTCCCAGGCAGTCGGCGGCTTTCATATCTTCAAAAACATAGCCTTTAAGCTCACCGTTAGCCTGCCACAATGCTACTCAATCTATACCGCCAAGTCAAGATTGTTTTCTGTACCTGGAAGTCAAGATTCTCCGCTCATGAAAATTTTTCACGAGAGGCTGCTATTGCAATTAAGTCCTTATTTTTCACGAAATCGTATCCATGGAGGAGATGGACGGAAGGGAAAGCGGAATTCAGATATATCAGCCGCCTAGAGTCTTCCCAACTGCACCCTGAACCCCAACCGGAAGAGCCGCGGCGAGCCAAGCTCCAGAACCGGAGTGGCCGCCACTGCGTAGGCTTGATTGAAAAGGTTTTCAGCCGCCGCAAAAGCTTCCAAGCCGTGGCCAAGCGGGTAGGAAACAAGAGCGTCCGTATCGAAAAAGCTTCCGAGAGGAAGCTGGTTCTGATCGTCATCAAATTGCTTGCCCACAAAACGGCCCTGGATTCCAAAAGTCGCGCGCGCCCAGGACCTCGTTGCCGAAGGGTTCGAATAGAGCGACTGGAAGGTGAAGACGTTGCGGGGAACCTCGGGAATCTCAAGACCCACCAGCGCCGGGTTGGCCGAAAAACTCAAGACCGTGGCGTCCACAAATTCATACCCGCCCGTCAACTCAAGCGTACGGGTCAGGTGCAGGGCGGCGTCCAAATCAAAGCCGCGCGAGCGGGTGCGGCCCAGGTTCTGCCGCTGCCGGGTGATCAGGCTGGGCGTGACGGAAAGCGTGACGTTGGCAATGGGGTCTGTGACGTCGGCCCAAAAAAAAGTGCCGCGACCGGTAAGTCTTTCGTGGAAAGCGTTGAATTCCGCCCCAGCCTCAGCGCCGGTCAGTCGTTCCGCCCGGAGCCCTGAGTTGGCATCCGTCACGACGTTGCCCACCCGGAAATCCCGGTAGAGTTCATTCAGGGTGGGCGCCCGGAAGGCTCGATAGGCGGAGCCGGTGAGCGCGACGCGGCTGGTCAGCCGGTAAAGCATTGAAAGTCTCGGGCTGAACGCGGTCTCCGCCCGCTGGGGAAAATCAGTGACGGTTGCCGGCCCAGGCGCGGAAAGAGGCTGAAGGGTCGAGAGGGCTCGATAATTGCGCCATCGGTCAAAACGCCCAGACGCCGTAACCTGCCAGCGTGATGTAAGCCGGATGATGTCCTCGGCAAAGATACCGGCATTCCGCTGGCGTCCGCCGGTACCAACCGACGACGTCATACGACCTCTAAAGAATTTCAGTTCGTTGCTCGATCCGCGGACCTCCTGGCCGTCAAAACCTGCAACCAGCGTTTGCCTGGAACGCACCGGCCGCGTCCACTGAAGATCGAACCCAGTTTGCTGCGCGGGCACGCGCTGAGAGTCCACCAGCGATTCACTGTTCCGGTCTGCAGCGACGGAGGAGAAGGTCTGATCAAAAATTTGCGGGCCGCCATAGGCCCGGAATGAAAAAGCTCCAGCCTCAGGCGAGAGCCAGTCCGCCCCAAAGGCAAGCCGCCGCAGGTGCGTCCGGTTGTAAGTAAGCGGCGTGCCGTTGGCGCGCGTCTCCCGCAAATAAGACGCCTTGGCGAAAACGCGGCTCCTAGCGCTGATTTTCCTTTCCAGCATCAGGTCTCCGGCTGCGTGTTTCGATCCCGCCGGAGTGTCCACCAGGCCGCGCTCAGCCGGATTAACAAGAATGTATCCGTCCGTGGAAAATCCTTCGCCGTCGAGCGTGGCGCTCCACGAGCCATGCTGAAGGCCCAGCCACAGTGAGGCGTCGGGCGTGCTTTCATTCCCGTACGAGGTTTCAAATGAAAGCGCCGCCGGGGTAGGTTGGCGCGTGACGATGTTGATGACTCCGCCCACGGCGTCTGAACCGTAAAGATCAGAGGCGCCGCCCCGCACAACTTCCACGCGGCTGATGGCTTCTAGCGGCACCCGGTCCCAGTAAACCCAGCCGCCAAAAGGGTCGTTCAAGGGAATACCGTCCTCTAGAACAAGGGCGCGGCCGGCGCCGCTTGCCCCCACGCCTCGCAGCGAAACGCCCTGGGTGGTAGGGTTGGCCACCCGGCTTCCTGTGCGGCGAAAAAGAGTGAACCCGGGGATTTGGCGTAGCGCGCCGTCAAGCGTTATAGCAGCAGTGGCAGCAAGTTCTCTTTGCCCGAGAATCCGGACATCGGCGGAAGTCCGGCTCAAGGGAATTGCGGTTCTAGAGGCTGTGACGGTCATTTGCTGAGTCAGCGGCGCCGGTTTCAGGACGATTTCAAGCGCCACGGGGCCTTCGGGCGGAACGTTCCATTCGCGTTCCCCGGAGGCAAATCCCTTGGCTGCGATGCTGAGTTTACCGTGCGGCGAGGGCACAGCACTGAAATCAAAACGTCCGCTATTCCCGGTGGTTTGTGCGGATTGAAACTTTCCTGCGTGAAGCGACACCCGGGCTCCCGCGATCACCGCCCCGCTCTGATCCTTCACCACCCCGGTGACCTGCCATGCGGTTTCCCGAGAATGGAGGCGCGGCATCGCCTGTCCGCGGAGCAAGCCGCCGAACGCGGCAATGCCCATGAGATACACAACCGCGCGTAAAGCAGTGACGCTCTTCATATTTAGGTCCCGGGGATCGTTCAGATGGAATATGCAAGTCCTCCCTCTGGAACTGCGGCCTTCTGGTACCGCTTTCGCCTCTCCGTAAACTTAATTTCCCTAGAGTAGTCCGGCAGTTCATCCAAGGCAATTCATTTGTGGCGTCGTGTTGGGAACGGAAGGCCAAAGGATGATCAAGAAGGCGCAGCGGCCGGGCATCTTATACTCCGCGCGCTCTGCGTTAAAGCTTGGTGACAGTAAGCAACAGGTACCCGGCGAGAATAAGCCCAAAGGCTGCGGTCAAGATTCCGAGGAACACAATAACGCCTCGGGCGGGCTTGAACTCATTGCTTTCCAGCCGGCGCAGCGTAATGCGATACCTAACCAGCGCCATCAAGGCCATGAAAACTCCCATGCCCATGAAGGCCACGCCCATGATGAGTGAAAGCCCGCTTTCGCTCTCGCCCTGTCCCTGCAGGTGCAGAAATTCCCGAAGCGTGATGCCAAACCTCGCCACCACGAATCCGAAAACGATGACGCTGATGCTGGTGCGAATCCAAGCAAGAAAGGTCCGCTCGTTCGCTAAGTGATCGCCGGCTTTGCCGTTCATTTCGGACATGGCGTGTGTTCAAACGGTTGGTGCGTCATGGCGAAGCCGCGGATATGGCGCTCCCAACCATGGTGCTGATTAAAGAGTGAACAAGAGGCTGGCGGGGTCCTCGATCGTCTCCTTGATGCGAACCAGAAACTGGACAGCCTCCATGCCGTCGACAATTCGGTGGTCGTAGCTCAGCGCCACGTACATCATGGGGCGAATTTGCACCTGGCCTTCAAAGGGCACGGCTCGATTTTCAATTTTGTGCAGGCCCAGGATGCCGACCTGGGGAGGGTTCAGAATGGGCGTGCTCAACATTGAACCGTAGACGCCGCCGTTTGAGATCGTAAAGGTTCCGCCACGCAGCTCTTCGAGGGTGAATTCGCCTGCTTCAGCCTTGCGCGCGAATTCCTTGATGGACTTCTCGATCTCCGCGAAACCCATTCGATCGGCGTCGCGCAGCACCGAAACCACCAAACCTCCGGGCGCGCCCACGGCCACGCCGATGTCGTAATAGTGCTTGAGAACCATGTCGGTTCCCTGGATCTCGGCGTTCAATTGCGGGAACTGCCGGAGGGCGGCAATGCTGGCTTTGACAAAGAATGACGCGATTCCCAGGCCCACGCCGTACCGCTTTTTGAAAGGCTCTTTCCAGCGCGCTCGCAATGCCATCACCGCCGTCATATCGATCTCGTTGAAGGTGGTGAGCATGGCGGCTGTGTGCTGCGCTTCCACCAGCCGGCGCGCAATCGTCAGCCGGCGGCGCGACATCCGCACGCGCTCTTCCAGCCGCTCGCGTTCTTGCGACAATTTCACCACGGCGGGACGCTCGGGCGCCTCCTTCAGTTCGCGCCGGACGGTTCCCATTTCACCTTGCCGCGCGGCGGGCGCTTCAGATTCCGGTCCCTTGCCTTCTAGATAATTTTCCACGTCGCGCTGCCGGATGCGGCCCCCCGCGTCGCTGGGGCGGACCTGCGCAAGGTCAACTCCGTGCTCCTCGGCAACCCGCTTGGCCAGGGGCGTCGCCAGGCGTTTGCTGGAAGTCTCCTCCCGTGTTTCTGCGGCCGCGGCCGGGATGGGACGTGGTTCTTCCTGAACCACTCGCGGGCCGGGCTTAGCCTGCGGGGCGCGGTCCGCTATGGAGGCCGCGGCTTCGCCCGCCGGCGCTTCCTCGATCACGCCCAGCAAGTCTCCAATCTGGACGTTCTCGCCCTCCTGCCGCTCGATGCGCGACAGGAAGCCGCCATGTTCGGCGCCCACCTCCAGATCCACTTTTTCTGTTTCGAGTTCAACAAGGACGTCGCCCGCGCTGACCTGGTCGCCTTCCTTTTTCCGCCATGATCCTACCGTGGCTTCAACGACCGATTCACCCAACTCGGGTACGACGATTTTGGTCGACACGATCTCTCCTCCCGGAATTTCCCGCGACGTTTTCCACTAAAACCATGTCCGCTTCGCCCACCGACAGCCTGGGACTGAAAGCCTGCTGGACAATGGCTGCCTGGTTGTGCAAGTGCCGGACGGCCGAGCCCTCGGACGGGCTGGAACTTCGCGACCGCCCGATATAGCGCAAGCTCCAGCGGTTGCGGACCAATTCGCTCAAGAACGGCCGCGCGTATTCCCAGGCGCCCATATTCTCGGGCTCTTCCTGAACCCACACGACTTCCTGAAGCTTGGGAAAACCTTGCATCACCTGTTTCAGCCTCGCATCGGGAAAGGGATAAAGCTGCTCGACGCGGCAGATGGCGATGCCCGGCGGATCCTCACGCTGATCGCTGCTGACCAGATCAACATAGACTTTCCCGCTGCAAAGAATCAGGCGGCGAATTTCCTGGCTGCGCGCCTGGGCTTCGGAATCTTCGATCACTTGCTGCCAGCTTCCCTCGGCAAGTTCCCGGGGCGACGACGCAACCAGGGGATGGCGCAGCAAGCTTTTGGGCGTCAAAACCACCAACGGCAGAGGATCAATCTTCAGCAAAGAGGCCTGCCGGCGCAGGAGATGGAAATACTGCGCGGCCGTGGTGCAGTTGGCGATTCGAAGGTTGGTTTCCGCCGCCAACTGAAGAAAGCGCTCCGGACGCGCGCTTGAGTGGTCAGGTCCCTGGCCTTCATAGCCGTGCGGCAGCAACAACACCAGCGAGGGCGTCAGCGACCACTTGGCCCGCGCTGAAACCAGGAATTCGTCGATCATCACCTGGGCGCCGTTAACGAAATCACCGTATTGGGCTTCCCAGATCACAAGGCGGCTCGGTTCCTGCAAACTATATCCAAATTCGAATCCCACGACGGCACTTTCGGTGAGCGGGCTGTTGTGAATTTCAAAAGCCGCCTGGGCTTCCGGGAGCGCTTGCAAGGGCGTAAACTTCTTCCCGGTCTTGACGTCGTGGAACACAGCGTGGCGCTGGCTGAACGTCCCGCGCTCAACATCCTCGCCGGTCATCCGGATGGCGGTCCCATCTTCCAGAATGGAAGCGAGCGCCAGTTCTTCGGCCATCGCCCAGTCAATGGTTCTCTCATCAGGATGATCAAGCGCCTTCGCCCGCCTGCCGTGCGCGCGTTCGAGCTTCTTGTGAAGGTTGAAGCCCTCAGGCAGATGCAACAAACTTTGGTTGAGCGCGCGAAGCCTGTCGAGCCCCACGGCGGTCTTGGCTTGGCGCGCCGCTCCCCGGGGCGGAGGCTCAGGGGTTGGTTCAAACAGCTCTTCGCTTGGTCTCAGAGACTCGAGAACCTCTTGCAGTTCTGCCGAGCGTTCCGCGGCCAGCGCTTCCGGCCGGGCTTTGTCAATCGTGCCCCGTTCCACCAGGGTGGCGGCCCAAAGTTCGCGGACGGTCGGATGCTTTGCGATCTTTTCGTACATCAGCGGCTGGGTAAAGCTAGGCTCATCGCCCTCGTTGTGGCCGAAGCGCCGGTATCCAACCAAATCGATCACGAAGTCTTTCTCGAACCGGGCCCGGTACGCAAAGGCAAGCCGCGCAACCTCGATGCACGCCTCGGGATCATCCGCGTTGACGTGGACCAGAGGGATCTTAAATCCTCGGGCCACGCCGCTGGCATAAAGCGAACTGCGGTATTCTTCTACGGTGGTGGTGTAGCCCAACTGGTTGTCAGCAATGATGTGGAGGGTTCCGCCTGTCTTGTAACCCTCCAGACGGTAAAAATTGAGGGTTTCGGCAACAACGCCCTGCCCCGTAAATGCGGCATCTCCGTGAATCAGGATGGGGAGAGTCCGGGCGGGATCGAATCGGGGCGCTCCCTTTTTGTCCACGTGGGTTCCGGCGGCCCTGGCCATTCCTTCCACAACCGGGTCCGCCGCTTCCAGGTGACTCGGATTGGGAGGCAGCGTGACAATCAGATCAACTTCCTGGCCGCCGGTAATCGCCCGCCGGGCGCCCAGGTGGTATCGGACGTCGCCGGTCCAGCCCATGTCTTCACGGAAATTCCGGGCGCGCACAGGGTCCTTAAACTCCGCCAGAATTTCCGCGTAAGGCTTCTTCAGCACATGAGCCAGAACGTTCAGGCGCGCGCGATGCGCCATGCCGATCAGGACGTGCCGCACGGTAGCCTCGGCTGCAACCCCAATCACCTCATCCAGCACGGGGATCAGCATATCCAGGCCTTCAACCGAGAAACGGGTCTTTCCGGGAAACGTACGGTGCAGGAAACGCTCGAAAACTTCCACTTGCGTCAGGCGCTCCAGCAACTGGGGGGCGTCCAGAGGATCGGCGGGCGCGCGGAAGCGGCCGGACTCAGCGGCCTCATGGAGCCAGCGCCGCTCTTCCGGGTCGCGCAAGTGCGCGTAGTCGTATCCCGTGGAAGAACAATAAACCTTCCGGAGCGCTTGGATAACCTCAAAAGCGTTGGATTTTCCGGCCGCGATGGGACCGACAATCAGGCTGGCGGGAAGCCGGCGCAGGTCATCTTCACTTACGCCGTGCGATTCAGGCCGCAGAGAATAATCGCCGCGAGGATCGCTTCCGAGAGGGTCAATCCGGGCGTCCATGTGTCCGAATTTCCGGATCGACTCCGCCAGATTAACGGTGCCGACAATCTTGTCGGTTTCCGCCACGGGGAAAGCCTCCGGAACACCGCGAACTTCAGCAGGCGGCTTCCAGTGCTTAAAGAAAGCACGCGCACCCGCGTCAACCGAGCTCGGATCGCGGAGATATCGCTCGTACAACTCCAGAACATAACCTAAGTTGACCCCTTGAAAATCCTGCCCCATATCCATACCTAATCCTAAAACCTTCGCCTCGTTACCTATAGATTAACATTGCGGGGGGATCGTTGCCCGCCGCAGCCATTATATCGCCTTGCTGTGTATGAAGTTGAGCAGAAACGCTCAATTACCCCGCCCATTTATCGATTGCTCGTTTAAATTCCTTGGACTGAGCGTCGTGGATTACCAATTTCTGTGGAATAAATGATCGCTTTCATGCTGAACAATCATAATATGTGATTTTGCGATTAAGATCACCTGCCAGGCCCAAACGCCACAAAAATCGCCCCGGATTATTCGGGAGCAATTTCCAACCGCAGCCGCTTGGACAAGCCGGGGGCTATGATATCCTTCACGGGAAGGAGAGACCCATGACAAAGAGTGCAACCCCCCAAGACCAGCGCGCGCTTGTGGATCGCCTGATGACCGCATGCGGCGGGAGTTACAGTCCTGAAACGCGCCGAAAATATTTTATTAGCGGACCGCAGTGGGCTGCGGCCTATCAGGGGCAGGCGCTATTCCACGCTCCCACGCGGCAAGTGGTTTCAGCCACGGAGGTAATCCGGCAATTTGCGGAGATCGGCATCGGATACTGGACCACCCACGATACGGATGTGATCCCCACCGAGGCCCTGATGACCGGCAGGCAGGCGGAAATTGTCGCCGGCATCAAAGAGGCTCTCAAGTCGAACGGCCTCCAGTGCTCGATGGTAACCTGCGAGACCTTTTACCATCCGGTCTGGGCGGCAAGCCCGGCGGCGGAATCGCCGGAAATCCGAGCTTACGGCGCTACCCGCCTGCGCAATACGGTCAGAATCGGGCACGAGTTGGGCGCCCAGTTCCTGGTGTATTGGCCGGGAACTCTCGGCTACCTTTTGCAGGGCGTGATTGACGAGACCCAGACCCTCAAGTGGTACGCCGAGGGCATCAATGCGGCTTGCGAAGAGGATCTTGCCGTGGCCGCGCAGGCCAAGACCCAAACCCTGCGGCATTGTCTTGAGGCGAAGCCCTTTGAGCCGCAGGCGGAAATTATTCTGCCCACATCGGACGCCATGTTGAACTTTATTAATTCCGGGCTGCTCAAGCATCCGGACATGGTGGGGCTGAATCCGGAATACCTCCATGAACTGATGTGGGGCGGCGCGCCGCGCGCGGCGCTGGCTCGGGCGCTAGTGGCCGGCAAACTCTGGCACTTTGATGTGAACGACGGCTACCGGCTGAAGCATGACGTGGATATCGCTGTCGGGCTGGTCAATCCGCTCGACTGGTTAAACGTGCTGATGCTGCTGCGCTCGCATGGCTATAACGGCCCCTTCAATTTCGACTACAAGCCGCCGCGGACCACCAGCAATTACGGCGTGTTCCGCGTCAGCTTCCCTTCCGCTATCGACCGCTTTATCACCCTTTGGGAGATGGCCGGCGAAGCGCTTGAAGATCCCATCATCAAGGAAGCCACCGAAGCCCTCAAGGCAGGAGCCGGCGTCGCCGCCTCAAATGATGCGCAACAGATCTTCGAGGCCAACAAGGAAATCCTGACGCTCCACGAGTTGATCGCACACCGTCTGGTGCAGATCCTTCTCGGCCTGCACCGCGGAAGAAAAATCTTTGCCCGCGGCGAGAAAGCCTGAAGGGAGGCCGCGGAAACTGCGCCTTTCAAAGCCCGCGGCCTTTGCCTGGAAATTTATGGAAAATCTCGCGCCCGGCGTCTC
>JAJYHU010000070.1 GCA_021784615.1 Acidobacteriota bacterium
GCTGGTCTGGCGCAGGCTGAGGTGCTGCTCAAACAGGATGCGTTCGTGGGCCACGTGCTGGTCAATGATCCAAAGGCCCTCCGGGTTGGTGGCGACGATGAAGCTCGACTGGATCTGTCCAAGGGGAAGAAGATCGGCGGGGAACTCTCCTGCCTGGGGCTCCGGCGTTGCCGCCGCCGAGCAGGGAATTGACCACGATGCCGGCGGAGGCGCGTAGGCGGAAAGCGCAGCCTCGGCCAGCGGCAGATACTGAGTTGCAGGGTCTGGCCGCGGCGCAGACAAATGAAATCCCCGTGTTTCGGGCGTCCGCTCGGTCCCCGGCCGCCACGGCTGCCCCGCTTGCTTTGGCGAGTAAGATTCCAAGTTCTGTTCGGCCGGATAGGCTTCCGGCGCCTGCGTCTGTTTGGGCAGGGGAAAGGCGGCCACGGGCCGTGAGGCCATCAGCGCCTGGAGCACGGAGTCGCGGACCATGTCATGCACGAATGACCCGTTCCGGAAGCGCACCTCCGCTTTGGAAGGATGGACGTTGACGTCCACTTCTCGCGACGGAAGATCCAAAAAGATTAGCGCCACCGGGAAGACGCCCGCGGGCAGAATGTTCCGGTAAGCCTCGGTGAGCGCGTGCAGAACCAGGCGGTCACGGATAAGACGGCGGTTGACGAAAAAGTAGATTTGATTGCGGTTCAGCTTGTGAACTTCCGGGCGCGAGACAAAACCGAAAATCTTGTAGGCATCGGGCGCTGGTTCGGTCTCCGCTTCTGCGTCCGCCTCAAGCTCCGGAGGGCCGAACTTCGGCGCGGGGCGCTCCATCGGACCGAATTCGACCAGTTGCTCGAGCGCCTGGCCGCCCATCACCTGATAAACTCGTTCGCGATGGCTTGTGACCGGAGACACTTTCAGGATTTCATTGGTCATGGAAGTGAGGCGGAATGCCTTGTCGGGATGAGCCAGCGCATAGTGCGTGACCATGGAGGCGATGTGTCCGAGTTCGGTCGATTCCGTGCGCAGGAACTTGCGCCGCGCGGGCGTGTTGAAGAAAAGACTTTGAACCTCGATTTTGGAGCCGCAAGGGCGGACGGCGTCTTTGACGTCCCGGAGCTTGCCGCCGGAAATTTCCAGGCGGGTTCCCACGTCTTCCGAAGCATGGCGGGTCTCAAGCGTCAGGCGCGAAACGGCGGCAATCGAGGGCAGCGCTTCACCCCGGAATCCCAGGGTAGCGATTTCGTCCAGATCTTCGGCGGATTTGATTTTGCTTGTCGCATGGCGCTCGAAAGCCAGCAGGGTGTCATCGCGGCTCATGCCGCAGCCGTCGTCCGAAACCCGGATGAGCCGCCTGCCGCCGCTTTCCACGTGAACTTCCACCGACTGCGCTCCCGCGTCCAAGGAGTTCTCGACAAGCTCCTTTGCCACCGACGCCGGGCGCTCGACCACTTCGCCGGCGGCGATCTTGTTGGCGACGTTTTCAGGCAGGATGCGGATGACGGACATGTAGCAATCCTAACTAGGGGGTTGGAGCTTTAGCTCCGACATGCAGGCCTTTGCGGCCAAGGGGCTTTAGCCCCTGAAGCCCTTTCCCAAATGCAATGGCGCCGGGTCCAACTGAAACTCTCCGGAGGCGGAGCTGAACTGCCAACTCTCTGGCTTCTCAACCAAACCTGCTTTGACCGGATTCATCCGAATGTAGTCTCGCTTGGCTTGATAATCTGCCTCATCCCTGATAGTCCAGTCATGAAAACCGGGCTGCCAGACTTGCATTCGGTGATCGCGCCGCTGGTGGATCTCATGTGAACTGCCACCCTTGATTAACTGCAAGGATTTCTCAAGGGCAGTTGTAGCGCTGGGTGTTAGAAGCAGATGGAGATGGTCGGGCATGATGACGAACTCATGTAATAGGTAACTGCCTTCGTTGCGGCACAAGATTAAGCGTCTCGTCACAATTTCAGCGACCTCGGAAACCTGGAACAGGGCACGATTCTCCCACGTTTTTGTCGTCACGAAGTAAGTGCAGGCAGAACGCGTTCGATGTTTCAGGCGTCCCATATATACTTCAGGGCTGAAGCCCTTTCTTCTTATTGCTTGCAGTTGTCGGAGCTAAAGCTCCGACCTCCTGATTCCGCCATACCCTCACAAGGTTGAAGCTCCGACCCTCTACGAAAATTCCCGCACCATTGCCCAGCCATGGGAGCCCGTCGCGCGGTGCTTCGCTCCCCAGCGCCTGCTGTAAGGGCGGGCGATCCGATCGTGAGTGACCGGGCATGAGACCTCCGGAGGGGCACCGACGCTGGGCGCTCGATCCACATCCTCGTACTCAAATACCCACAAACCACCGCAATCGCAGTGCTCTGCCTCGTAATGATGTACCAAGCCCAATTCCCAAAGTTGGTTCGCATCGACTGGCGAGGGGGCCTCGCACATCAAGTCCACGGCGCTGGCGGTTTTGGGGAAGGCGATGACCTCGCGGATGCTCGATTCACCGGCCAGCAGCGCCACGATGCGGTCAACGCCCAGCGCGATCCCGCCGTGCGGAGGCGCGCCGTATTCGAGCGCGTCCATAAAGAAGCCGAACCGCTCGCGCGCCTTCTCATCGCTCAATCCCAGCACTTTGAAAACCCGCTGCTGAATGTCGCGGCGGTGCATACGGATGGAGCCGCCGCCGATTTCCTGGCCGTTCAGGACAAGGTCGTAGGCGAGCGCTTTGACATTCGCCGGATCGGATTCGAGCTTCGCCAGGTCCTCTTCGCGCGGCGAAGTGAACGGATGGTGCATGGCCGCGAACCGTTTCTCTTTGGGGTCGTAGGCGAACATCGGGAAATCGACGATCCAGGCAAAACTCCACAGTCCCGGCTCGATCAATTCCAGCTTACGCGCAAGCTCCAGGCGCAACCAGCCCGAAGCCTCGTCGAGGCTGTGGACTTTATCGCGGGCGGTTGAATCCGCTCCCACCAGAATCACCAGATCGCCCGATTCCGCTCCCACGGCCGCCGCGATTGCTTGAAGCCCGTCGTCGCCGAGCGCATTCTTCATCCGCGACTGGATGCCCGCTTCGCTCAAGGTCAGGTAGGCGGCGTTCGAGGCTCCCTGCTGGCGAAGGATTTCCTGGTAGCGGTCAAACTGGCTGCGGGAAATCTTTGTGCTGGCGCCGGGAACGCGCAGCGCCTTGGCCGCCTGGAACCCTTTCACTGCGTTCAGCTTGCCGTCCGGCAATTCCAGCCGCCGCCATTCAAGGCCAAAGCGCAGGTCGGGCTTGTCGGAGCCGTATTTCTCCATCGCGTCGCCGTAGCTGATGCGCGGGAAGGGCCGCGGGGCCTTCACTTCCACCAGCGCCAGGAGCTTTTCCATCAGTTGTTCGATGATCTCAAAAAGCTCATCGCGCAGCGGGAACGCCATCTCGACGTCAATCTGCGTAAATTCCGGCTGGCGGTCGGCGCGCAGGTCTTCATCCCGGAAGCAGCGGACAATTTGGAAGTAGCGGTCGAACCCGGCCATCATCAGCAACTGCTTGAAGAGTTGCGGCGATTGCGGCAGAGCATAAAATTGGCCCTGGCGCACGCGGCTGGGAACCAGATAATCGCGCGCGCCCTCGGGCGTGGAGCGCGTCATAAAAGGCGTTTCGATTTCGATAAATTGATGTCCCGCCATGTGCTGGCGCACCGTCTGATTCGAGCGGTCGCGCAGCCGGATGTTCTGCTGCATGCGGCTGCGGCGCAGATCAAGGTAGCGGTAGCGAAGCCGCGTCTCTTCCACCGTGCGGGTTTCATCCTCGATGGGAAAGGGCGGCGTCTTCGCTTCATTCAGCACCAGGAGCGTTTGCCCGTTCACTTCCACTTCGCCGGTCGGGATTTGCGGGTTGACGGTTCCCGCCGTGCGCGGAACCACCTCGCCTTCCACGCCCACCACAAATTCACTGCGGACCTGTTCCGCTTTGGCGTGGGCTTCGGGGCTTCCTTCCGCGTTCAACACCACTTGGACTACGCCCGTGTGGTCGCGCAAATCAAGAAAGATCAGGTTGCCCAAGTCGCGCCGCCGGGCCACCCATCCCGCCAGGAAGACTTTCTGGCCGGCGTGAGCTTTCCGTAGCTCGCCGCAATGGTGGGTCCTTCTGCGTTCACCGAGTAGATCGAGTTCCAAATCGCACCTTTCCGTTATTCTGCTTGTGGAGACGGCTCGCCGGCGGGCCCGGCAGTCCCGCCTTGCTTCGCTTTGATGGCGGCGGCCAATTGTCCTTTATCCACAGCTTTTTGCTCGCCCGTTTCCATATCTTTTAATTGATACTGCCCGCTCGCAACCTCATCTTCACCGATGATGACGGTGTGGCGGACCCGCAGCTTGTTGGCAAGGCCCACCGATTTCTTCAGCTTGACCTGCTGAAAGCTTGTTTCCGCACTGACGCCTTCGCGGCGCAATTCGCGCGTCAGGCGCATGGCGGGCCCGCGGGCGGCTTCGCCCATCCAGGCGACATAGACGTCGAGCGGCGGCTTCAGTTCGATCCCCGCGCTTTCTTCCACGGTCAGAACCAGCCGGTCCTGTCCGATGGCAAATCCAAAACCGGGCGCGGGCGGCCCTCCCAGCATTTCCGAGAGCCCGTCGTAGCGGCCGCCGCCGAGCAAGGCGTTTTGCGCGCCCAGGAGGCCGCTGGTGATCTCAAAAGTGGTTCGCGTGTAATAGTCGAGCCCGCGCACCAGGCGCGGCACGATTTCAAAAGCCACGCCGCGCTCCTCCAGTTCCGTGGTCACGCATTCAAAGTGCTGGCGGCATTCCGGGCACAAGTGGTCGAGAATGTGCGGAAGGCGCTCGATGACGGGCTGATCGGCTTCAATTTTGCAGTCCAGCACTCGGAGCGGATTGGTATGGGCGCGGCGCTGGCAGTCGGCGCAGAGTTGAGCCTTCACTTCTTCGAGAGCGTGCCGCAGCTTTTTCAAATATTCGGGACGGCATTTGGCGCAGCCGACCGAGTTGATCAAAAGCTTGAATTCCTTCAGCCCCAGCCGCTCGAGCAGCAGCATCAGCATTTCCAGAACTTCGGCGTCAATCGTCGGATGGTCGGAGCCGAGGACTTCCGCGCCGATCTGGTAGAACTGGCGGTAGCGGCCCTTCTGCGGCCGCTCGCGCCGGAACATCGGGCCAAAGTAATAGAGCTTGTGAATGCCGCCTTCGTTGTAAAGCCCGTGCTCGATGTAAGCGCGGACGACGGAAGCGGTGGCCTCGGGCCGCAGCGTCAGTGCTTCGCTGTCGCGGTCCTCGAACGTGTACATTTCTTTGGTTACAATGTCGGTGTCGGTCCCCACGCTGCGGGCAAATAGCGCGGTCTGTTCCAGGATGGGGGTGCGGATTTCGCGGAAGTTGTAGGCCGCGAACACGCGGCGGGCCTCATCCTCCACGCGCTGCCACAGGCCTGTTTCGCCGGGCAGCAGGTCGCGCGTCCCTTTTACGGATTGGATCAGTTCGGTTTTCTTGGACACGATGATTCAAAGTGCGAAGCGGCCCGGGTTGCAGTTCCCGGCCACGCACTGCGCGGGCTAAGTAGCAGGCTCCTTTGCTGTCCCCGCCCGATACACTCGCTTGTACTCCAGATAGTGGCTTGCGTGGGTGTCAATAAATTCGCGATCCGCATCGGAAAGCTTTCGCCGCAAACGGGCGGGCACTCCCACATAAAGGCTTGCCGGCGGAATCACCGTTCCTTCCGGCACCAGCGCTCCCGCCGCCACAATCGAGCCTTCACCCACGCGCGCGCCGCTCAAAACAATGGCTCCCATGCCGATCAGGCAATGATCGGCAACCTGGCAAGCGTGCAGAATGGCGCGGTGGCCGACTGTCACCCAGTTGCCCACCGCGGTGGGCATTCCCTCGTTGCCGTGCAGGATGGAGCCGTCCTGGATGTTGCTCCAGCTTCCTATGCGAATCGGAGCGACGTCGCCGCGCAACACCGTCTGGAACCAGACGCTCGATTCCTCGCCAATCTCCACGTCGCCGATCACATCCGCATCGCCCGCCACATAAGCGGACTCCGCGATTTTAGGCGTACGGCCCTTGTAACCGAGGATCATGAGTTTGCCCACTCAGCCGAAAACCCTTGTGAGGACTTGAACTTATGAAGGTAACATATCGCCGCGAAAGGCTGCAAGGTTCGGCGGCTGATTGCGAGACCTTTGGGTGTCGAGGCGAACTGATGGCCGGCAATTTGGGGCTGCGCCGGGCTAAAAGCCCGGCGCTACAACCTCAGGTTGACCTGCCACCCATCTGCCGGTGAAGGTTTTCGCGTGGCAACGGATGGGCGTTATTGTTTGTGTCCGACCACCACGGTGTGGGACCCGTGGGAACCGGGTGCGCGGTCACATTACTAAAGCCCGCTTGGCGGTACATCGCTCCAAGTTCCCGCAAGGTGTAAGCGTCGCCGGAGGCGGTGCTGGCCAGCATGGTCAGGCTGAACGCGGCAGCCATGGGCGGCGACACGCGGTCGTCATTCGGCACGAATTCGAGCGCCGCGGCGCGCCCGCCGGGCTTGAGCGCCCCATGCACCTTCTTTAGCAGATTGACGCAGGTGGGCGGATCAAAGTGGTGCAGAAAGTTGGTCAGCAAGGCGATTTCATAAGGCCCGCCGTATTCCACTTCAAAAGCGCTGCCCGGCAGTTTGGTGTAGCGGTCCGCCACTCCGGCCTTTTGCGCGTTCGAGTGAGCCACCTCCAGCACGGGCGCCCAGTCGACGGCCGTTACCCGCGCCTGGGGATTCTGTTTTGCCACCTCGATGCCGAACAGTCCGTGGCCGGCGGCGATGTCAAGCACGTGTACGGCGCCGTTGTGCCCGTCGAGCACGATGGAACCGAGCGGCGCGGCCATGGGCGCCATCATGGGCGCCATGCTATGCGCGAATTCCACCCAAATCGGGTTTTCCGGCTCGACGGAGCCTTGACCGGGGAGCGTGGTGGTTCCTTTCCGGACGATGTCGGTCAGATGCGCGAAAGGTTCATGCAATGCGGGATTGCCCAGGAAGCGCGCCGTCGCCGCTATGCATGCCGGAGAGCGGGGATCAAGAAACATAGCGCTTGTCTGGGTGTGACGGTAATGGCCGTCGTCTTTTCGCAGCAAGCCGATAATGGTCAGATAGTCGCACAGAATGCGTACGCCGCGCTCTGACGCCGAACAGTGCTTGGCCAGCGACGGAACGTCGCCCGGGCCTTCGCCCACGGCCCGGAATATATCAAGCTCAATCGCCGCGCGCAGCGCCGCCGAGCGCTGGTAGGCCGTCAGGGTTTCAAAAACCAGGGCGGGGTTGGGTGCTTCCGCCGTTTGGGGTGTTGACGCCATAGAATCCTCCTTCACCGGGGCCTTATTTCGGATCCCGGCCGTAAAGAGGCGCAAGCGGCCGCTCTCGTCCAGGATTTCAATAGTTGGATTTTCGCCCCACAGGAAGCATATCCTGACTTCCGCGCAATGGTCAACGGGGTTCCTGGCGCGCTGAAACCCGCCGTCAGAAATGAGGAAAGTCCATTTTCTGGGGCTCGCCGTGAATGTGAGAAGTTTCGTGGGTCAGGGTCTTTTCCAAGACCATGGTCATGTCATCGCCCGTCATCTTGACGAGGCCGTAAGGAGAAATTTTGGTAGAGATCCAGTAATCCACTGCCTTGCCGTTTTCCTGCTTTCGGTAGTGCTCGCACTCGAAGGCGCCTGCCGGAACCGTGATGGTTTCCTCGCCGATTTTTTCTCCCAGGCCGCCGTTGCCTGATTCCTGGCCTGACGCCCCGCGCCGCTGCATCATCTCCATCATCCCCATGGGCATTTCCATGGGCGGGCGGCCGGGCGGCTGCATGATCATGCGCTTGATCTCAGGATGCGAAGCGTTCATGACCATCAGCTGTTTCATCACCATTTCGCCCGGCATTTTGCCGCCGGTGGTTCGGATTTCGAGCCAATAGCCCTGGTCGCCGCCCACCTGCTCTTTTCCCACCACGGCGTAGCTGAAATCGACGGTACCGTCTTTCGAAGTCATCTGGTACTGGGCGCCTGATCCTACAACGGGCCGGAACGTGCTGGGCATTTGCGGAGGGTGTGCGCCTCCTTGATGCATGAACTGCGCCCACGCGCACGCGCTCACTCCGATCCAGATGGTGCAGAAAATTCCCAGTTTCTTGGCAAGACTCATCGCTGGCTACCTCCTGGTGGCTTGGCTTGTTGTCTCCGCTTCGAGCGGAGACGGAGTGAGTATAGCAGACTCGGCGGGTGATCCGAATATTCGATAGATGCCGGATCGAGGCGTATAATTGACGTAGATCGGAGGCGCCGTTGCGCTATCTCATCCTGAGCGACGTTCATTCGAATCTCGAAGCCCTGGAAAAATGTCTGAAGCTCGCTGCAGGCCGCTATGACCGGGCGCTCTGCCTGGGCGATCTGGCCGGCTACGGTCCGGACCCGAACGCGGTGATCGAGCGCGTCAGGCTGCTTGCCCACGTCATTGTGCGCGGCAATCATGACAAAGCCTGCTGCGGGCTGCTGGACCCCGAGGACTTCAACACGCTCGCCCGGCTTGCCGCGGAATGGACGCGCAGCCAGCTTACGCCTGAGCACATGGAATTTCTTCGCAGCCTGCCGGAAGGCCCCATTGCGGTCGATGGCTTCGAACTTGTGCATGGCTCGCCGGCCGATGAAGACGAATACATCTTTGATGCGCTTGAAGCGGTTCGAGCTTTCAGCGCCACGGCCTCGCCGTTGGTTTTCTTTGGCCATACCCACCGGCAGGGCGGCTTTCTGCTCACAGCGGATCACCGGTTCAAACCGGTTATGACTCCTCCCATATACGACGACGAGCCCGCAAGTGTTCCTTTGGACCCGGACGCGCGCTACCTGATCAATCCCGGCTCCATCGGCCAGCCCCGCGACGGCGACTGGCGCGCGGGATTCGCCATCTTCGATTCCGACGAACGCCGCATCGACTTTTATCGAACACCCTACCCTTTGGAATTGACCCAGCAGAAAATGCGCAAAGCAGGTTTGCCGGAGCCGCTGGTTCAAAGGCTGGAAACAGGCCGCTAGGTAAAGCCGGGCTTGAGTCCTGCACGTTCTGTTCTAGGAGCGCGTCCGAGAATTGAGTTCAAACGGATTGGGGCGTGAGTTGAAGCGTGGGAACTGCCAACCGTTTGAAGAAGGTGCGGCCGCGAGTCGCC
>JAJYHU010000265.1 GCA_021784615.1 Acidobacteriota bacterium
TTTGGTTTGGTTTGGTTTGGTTTGGTTTGGTTCGTTCCGGCCTCCGGACAGGCCTTGCCGGAACGAACGAGAACCCAGGATTGCTTCCTATCCGTAAAAGATTTCGGCAGTCTGCAGCAGCTCAGGATCAACAAACTTGAGCTTCGTCATGGCTTCCGAGAGGGGGATATCTGTGATCTTGTTCCCTTTCAAGCAAACCATGCTGCCGACTTTCCCTTCGTGAATCAGGTCAACCGCTTTGACGCCGTACCGAGTTCCAAGCACGCGGTCAAAAGCGGTGGGGGAGCCTCCACGCTGGACGTGGCCAAGCACCGTTACGCGCGTTTCGTATCCCGTCCTTTTCTCGATTTCGTCGGCAATCACCTCTCCAATTCCACCCAAATGAACGTGGCCAAACTGATCGAGTTTCTGATCCTTCGTCACCAGTTGCTCAAACCCATCCAACTTGAAGCCTTCCGCCACTACCACAATGGAAAAGAGGCGTCCGCGGGAGTGGCGCTTGGCCAGAATCTTGCAAATTTCGTCGATGTTCATCGGACGCTCTGGAATCAGAATGCAATCCGCGCCGCCTGCAAGACCTCCAACAACCGCAATCCATCCGGTATGCCGGCCCATAACCTCAACGACCATGACCCGCTGGTGGGATTCCGCCGTAGTGTGCAGGCGGTCGATCGCCTCGGTCACAATCGAAACAGCCGTATCGAAACCAAAGGTTTGATCGGTCCCTTCAACGTCGTTGTCAATGGTCTTGGGAACGCCCACAACCTTGAAGCCTTCTTTTGCAAGACTGCGCGCAACACCCAGCGTATCTTCACCCCCGATGGCGATTAAGCTATCCAGGCCCAACTTCTTCATGTTTTCGATCAAGGCTTTTTTGTCATTCTCATCCTTCAGGGGATTCGTCCTTGAAGTGCCGAGAATTGTGCCGCCCCGGGGCAGGATGCCCGAGACCTTCATCAGGTCAAGAGGCTCGACGGTGCCCTTCACAAGCCCCAGCCACCCATTCTTGATTCCCATCGTCTCATAGCCCAACATGTAGGCGCGGCGAACCACCGCGCGGATCACTGCGTTCAAGCCGGGACAATCTCCACCGCCTGTCAAGATACCAATTGCTTCCTTACCATTTCTAGACATTGTTGATTAATTCTCCTCGTGAAATATGCTTCTTGTCGCCAGGGTCAGGAAGTTCTACTTCTGCCCAAACCCGGCCTTCCGGGTAAATCCGCATTCAAAACCGAAACATTCATATCTATCAGGAAACGCTACCAGGGTCAAATCGATTGCCGGTTAGTTGCCAAAGTAGGACCGTGCAAAGTACAAAGCACCCAGGACAACAAGCAGCGCGTTGGCAACACGGAAAAAGTAGCGGTTGAAGTCCTTATGCAGGCCGGCGCCCCAAGCCATCAGCCACACGGACGCAAACGCGGCTCCGTAGTAGCCCACCAGGCTTCCCGCAAAAAAGGGTGCGATATGCCAGTAACCCTGCATGCGCCCTTCCGCGATAATCGGGCCGGCGATGGTCAGCCAGTAGACCCAGGTTCCAGGCGCTGTGACTTCAACCAGGGTTGCGACCGACACGCTGCTACGGGTCATCGGCCAGGAGTGAGACTTCCCCTCCGGATTGTTCCGGGGCGCCTTCCAAAGTGAAATCCCTCCAAAGACCACCAACGCAATGCCGCCAGCATAGGCGGTATAATGTGCAATGCTGAGCGGGATATATTGATAGAAAAAAAAGGTTATGACCAGGAAAACGCCGTCCACCAACATCGGCGGCCCGATCAAAAGCAGCACGGTCCGCATCCAGCGGCTGGACGCAGCCTGCGTCAAGGCAATAAAGTGTAAGGGGCTGGGAATTAAGCCTCCCACCACTCCCATCCCGAGCCCTAACAATAAAAGGTCGATCATCCGTTTACCACAATCACGATCTTTGCTGAGCCGGCGGCGGCCTTCCAGCCTGATCGTCGTTCCGTTACAATGACAAGCGTTGGCGGCCCATCCGGCATATCAGTCGAACGGTATGAGCAAATCTAAAATCCTGATTCTGACAGTTCCTCACGGCGCGGCGCACGAACGTTTGGCTACTGCCCTGCTCCGCGCACTGCATAACCTTCAGCGGGATTTGGACGTTCAAGTTGCCGATGCCCTCGAGCATTGCGCTGCCTGGTTCCGTTCTTACTACAACTCCTATCAGCTTCCCTTGAAATATTGCCCTCCACTGTGGAGCTGGATCGAGAATCTGCAACACACCCATCCGTCAACGGGCCCTCGATGGCTCTACCGTCGTGGCGCACGGCCCTTGTTCAAGTTCATTGAGTCTTTCAATCCGGATCTCCTGATTGTGACGGAAGTCGGCTTGTGTGAATTCGCCGCAACCTTCAAACGTGAGACGGCGGCTCGCTTTCCCCTCGTCGCCGTTCCCACCGGAATCGATCTCGACCGGGCGTGGGCTCAGCCGGAGGTGGACCTCTACGCCGTGGAACCTCGCCATCCCGCCGCGGCCCTTAAAGCCTGGGGCATTCCCCCGGGAAAAATCCTGGCATCGGGCGTCCCTGTTGACCCCGTTTTTGAGTCTCTTCCCAATCGCCTCGCGGCCCGGAACCTTCTGGGCCTGGCTGCCGGAACTCCGCTGTTGCTGATCCTGTTTGGGGGTACCGGCGTCGGCGCGCGGCCAAGCCGTCTGATGGAGGCCTTAAGAAGCATCCGGGAGCCTTTCCAGTTGGTCGCCATGGCGGGCCGCAACGCCAGATTGCGCCGCCATCTCGAACGATACCTCGAGAAGCAGCCGAACCTGCGGGTTCTCGGCTGGGTAGACAATATCCATCTGTGGATGGCCGCAGCGGACATGTTGATTGGAAAACCGGGTGGTAACACGGTTTTTGAAGCCATTAACGCTGGTCTCCCGCTGCTTGTTCATAACCCGCTCCCAGGTTCCCAACGCCGGACCTGCGCCTTGATCGAACAGTGGCAAGTTGGCCGCTGGATCAAACAGCCTGAAGAGATGCCTGGCGCGATTGAATTCTTATGGAGTCAAGCTCAAGAACTCCAACGCCTTCGAGCCAATGCGCTGGCGCTGCGCCATCCCGGAGCCGCGCAGGCAGCAGCCCAAAGCATCCTCGCGCTTCTCCCGGCGCCAGGGGCAAAAACTAGCGCCGAAAAGACGGTTTAGATAAGCGCTCGCTGCCTTGCCTACACCAGAACAAGATCTGGATGATAGACGCTGCCCTTGACGTGCCGCGCCACGGCAATCAGCCGGCGGTCCGGATTCATGATCTTCAGCAGCGCCACCGATTGCAACTGGCCTGTCCCGCGCCCAAACCGGTCGGCCCGAGCCAGCTCAAAACTGTGCCCATGACGCACGCTTTTCTCTTCTCTGCCACGCACAACCAGTTCTAAGCAATCCGGCAAAAGCTCCTCCAGGGGAACCAGACAACTCAGGAGTTTTTCCTCACGGACCGCCTCCTCAAGTTTCTCCAGCGTCACTGCGCGGCCAAGCGTGAATTCCGCCACCGTCGTGCGCCGCAAGTTCTCCAAATGCGCCCCGCAACCCAACTTCTGGCCGATGTCGTGGGCAAGAGACCTCACGTAGGTTCCCCCGGAACATTCCGCCGCAAAGCGCACCCTTTCGCCTTCAAAGGCCACCATCTCAAAAGCGTAAATTTCCACTTCCACCGGCGTCAATTGGACGGGTTTATTCTGCCGAGCCAGATCGTAAGCGCGTTCGCCGCCGATTCGCTTGGCCGAATAGGCGGGAGGAGTTTGCATCAGGCGGCCGGTAAATTCACGAAAGAGTTTTTCGATATCCGCCGCCTGGAACGAAACTGGGGAGGCCTCGGAAGTCGGCTTGCCCGTACCGTCGTAAGTGTCCGTGGAAAATCCAAACCGCATCGTTCCTTCATAAGCTTTTCGCGATTTGAGATAAAACTGGGCGAAGCGCGTCGCCTTGCCGACGGAAAGCGGCAGAACCCCCGTCGCGAAGGGGTCAAGGGTTCCGAAGTGTCCGATTTGGCGGATTCCCACCAGGCGCCGGACGCGGGCCACCACGTCATGCGAGGTCACGCCGGCGGGTTTGTCGATAATTAGGACTCCGGAAATTTCTCGATCCATAAATTAAGTCGGGGCAAACTTTCAGGTGCGTGTCGTCCTATTTTTCAGCGTTCTCTCCCGCAAAAACCGACCCCGTTCGAGCAGCGCTATAGCTCGGCGAGGGCGCAGCCGCAGATTCCCGCGAGCGGGGGAAATCGGACTTTCATCTCCCTCAGCTTTCGCGGTTGATTTTTTCAAGCAGGGATTCGACCTTGAGAGCGTCCTGGATACCGTGGTCCAAGGCAAAAGTCAGTTCCGGCGCCCGCCGCAGCCGCAGCCGGTGGCCGATCTCGTGCCGGAGATATCCTGCCGCCGACGTGAGTCCTTCAATCGTCCCTCGCTGGGCGGTTTCCTCGCCCAGGACGGAGACCCAAACGCGCGCGGCATGGAAATCCCGGCTCAACTCAACGCGGGTCACAGTCACAAACCCAATCCGGGGATCCTTCAGCTCCAACGTGATAATCTCCGCCACTTCCGTCCGAATTTGGTCCTGGAGCCTCTCTTGGCGGTGCCCGGGGGCGTTCATCTCAGTTCTCCTCCACCCTCGCCTCGTGCTCAGAAGAAATCGATCATGTGGCGGGCTACGTCTTCTCCGAGAATGTTTTCAGATTCTCGCAGAACCTGTTGAAAAACGGATTCGAGGAGCGGCTGGCTGTCCGATATGGAAACGATGCCCAGTGTGGCGTGTTGCCACACGTCGCGATGATCCAACTCCGCAACAGCCACGTTGAATCTGGAGCGGAGACGATCACGGACCTTGCGCAAAACCGCTCGCTTCTCCTTGAGGGAGTGCGCGTAAGGCAAATAAATCTCCAGGGTCAGCAGGCCGACCGGCATTTCCGGGATGCCACCTCGTCAGGCCAGGGCAGGCTCCAGGACCCGCTCGACGGAGTATGCCTCGATGACGTCGCCAACCTTGACGTCGTTGAAGTTCTCAAGTGAGATGCCGCACTCCGTGCCGGACTTCACCTCCGGCACGTCTTCCTTAAACCTGCGGACGGACCGCGCGCGTCCTTCATACACCACGGCGTTGTCCCGCAGCAACCGAATCTTGGCGTCCCGGGCAACTTTCCCTTCCTGGACATAGCAGCCGGCCACTGTGCCGACTTTGGAGATATGGAAGGTATCCCGGACCTCCGCCCGCCCCAAGCTGGTCTCTTTGTAAACCGCCGAAAGCAGGCCGACCATGGCCTTTTTAATTTCCTCGACCACTTCATAAATGACGGTGTGAAGGCGAATATCAACGTTTTCAAGCTGGGCCAGGTCGTTGGCTTTGCGCTCCGGCCGCACGTTGAACCCCACGATCACGGCGTTCGAAGCCGACGCCAGAAGCACATCGGTTTCTGTAATAGCGCCCACGCCGGCATGGATGACTTTGCTTTTGACCCGTTCGTTCCCTAACTTACCCAGCGTGTCGGCAAGCACTTCGACGGAGCCCTGAACGTCCGCCTTGATGATCAGCGGAAGCTCTTTGACCTCGCCCGCCGCCATCTGCGCATGCAACTGTTCAAGCGTCAGCCGCGCGGACTTGGCGAGCGCAGCCTCGCGGAGTTTGGTTTGCCGGTGCACGGAGATTTGCCTGGCCTTAGTCGTATCCTCCAGGGCTTGCAGGCGGTCGCCGGCCTGCGGGACGTCTTCAAGCCCCAGAATTTCCACGGGCGTGCTTGGAGAAGCTTCCCGGCTCGGCCTTCCGCGATCATCAAACATGGCACGAACTTTTCCGTAGATGGCGCCGACGATAAAAGAATCGCCCACGTGCAGCGTGCCATTCTGCACAATCACTGTGGCCACCGGGCCGCGGCCTTTGTCGAGCTTCGCCTCCAGTACGGTTCCAGACGCCAACCGCGCCGGATTCGCTTTGAGCGCTTGTAGATCGGCCACCAGCAGAATCATTTCGAGCAAAAGGTCCAAATTCTTTCGCTGCTTGGCGGAAACTTCCACGACGACGGTGTCGCCGCCCCAGTCCTCCGCCATCAGGCCGCGGTCCGCCAGTTGCTTTTTGACCCGCTCCGGCAGGGCCTCCGGTTTATCAATCTTGTTAATAGCCACCACAATAGGAACCTGAGCGGCGCGCGCGTGGTTGATCGCCTCCAGGGTCTGCGGCATGATCCCGTCATCGGCGGCGACAACCAACACCACAACGTCGGTCACTTTGGCTCCGCGGGCGCGCATCAAGGTGAAGGCCTCGTGACCGGGAGTATCCAGGAAAACGATCTTCCGTCCCTGAGTCTCAACGTGGTAAGCGCCGATATGCTGGGTAATTCCTCCCGCTTCGCCAGCCGCCACCCGCGTCTCCCGAATCGCATCGAGCAAGGAAGTCTTGCCGTGATCAACGTGCCCCATCACCGTGACGACAGGAGCGCGCGGCACAAGTTGTTCTTCACGGTCTACTTCTTCATTTTCCTGGAAAACCTCATCCTCAAAGCTGATCACCTTGCTCTCCGCTCCAAAGGCGCGCGAAATCTCAGAAGCTGTTTCGCTGTCCAAGGTCTGATTGATGGTGGCAAAGACTCCTTTGTCCAACAACCGCTTCAAGACATCGCGAGCGCGGACTTCCAGCTTTTCAGAAAGTTCCTTAACGCTGACCCCTTCCGTAATCGTGATGTTCCGCGTAATCGGAATCTCTTCAGGAACTGCGGGATGCGAAGGAGCAGGAACCGGATGCCGCGCGGTGGGCGGAGCCATCGGTTGCTTTCGAGACCCGGGCTTCGTTGCCGGCCCCGCGCCACCCGAGGCGGGCCGTGTAGTCGTTGGGTGCAACGGGCGCGGTTCTCCGGGCCGCCGGAAACTGTGGCCGCGAGTGGGAACCACTTTGGGAAAACCAGCGGCAGGATAGATCGGCTGCTTTGAGGGGGGCAAATTGGAGGGTCGCGCGGTCCTGGCCGGTCTTGAAGCCGGGCCTGCCGATTCTACCTGCTTTCCGGGAGCAAGCGGCTTTGCCTTTGGGCCGGCGGGTTCAGCCGCCCTGGCTACCACTGCCGCCGCCGGAGCAGCAACTTGCTCGCCAACCGGCGCGGGACGCGGGTGAGGAAGAGCGGATGTCGGACTCGCGGCAACAGCTTCGTCTGGATGTCTTACCGGCGGGTGCGCCACAGGGGGCGGAGCCACCGTCTTGCGGGCCGCCGCCTTGATTTCGGCAATCGATCTTCTAAAGGATTTCGGGGCGGGTTCGGCCTCTGGACGCTTTGTCTGCTCCGGGCTCTCGGCCACGGCCACAGTCTCGCCTTCCAAGCCAGCCGCGTCTTCGTGCGACGCCTTCGACCTTTCGATGCGCGTTTCCTGGCCCTTCTCCTGGCTGCCAAAGTATGCCCGCACTCGATCGGCCGTTTCGTCGTCAACCGAGCTTGAGTGCGACTTCTTCTCCGTAACTCCCAGCTCTGTGAGACAGTCAAGGATTGCCCGGCTTTTCACCTCCAGTTCCCTTGCCAGCTCATTTATTCGGATACCGCCCATCTCACCTCTTCAATTCTCCAAAATGCTTGGGGACGAACGCTTAGATACTCTAGTGTAACGTAACTTGACCCAGATTATGCCTTCTCATCCCCGGGGCGCTCAACTTCCTCGTTATCCAATGCTTCGGCTTCCCCCGATGCTTCTTCGGTTGCCGCCTCGCCTAAGGCCCCTTCTTCCACGCCAGCTTCAGCAGCCTCCGCATCGATTGTTTCAACCGGCGCGCTCTCTTCCGCAACCTCCGGTTCTGTTTCCGGCAGCGCCTCAACGGCTTCGACAGCTTCGGCACTTTCGGAAACTTCCGCCGCTGCTTCGGCGCCCTCCTCGGCTTCGGCTATTTCCAACTCTTCTTTGCCCTTTTCAAAATAGTCCGTCACCACGCGGCGGATGCGGTCAATGGTCTTGTCGCCGATGCCCGGGATCGCCATCAGCTCTTCAGGCGTCATTTGCGCCAATTGCTCGACGCTCTCGAGGCCGTAGTTTCGCAACCGGTCCAGGGTCTTCTCGCCCAGGCCCACCAAGTCCGAAATCGGCGCCCCGCGCAAGGCCATGGCCGCCATCTGCGACTCAATTTCCTGCCGTTTCTCCTCTTCGCTCTTGATGTCGATCTGCCAGCCCAGGAGCTTCGCGGCCAAGCGGACGTTTTGCCCTTTCTTGCCGATTGCCAGAGAAAGCTGGGAGTCGTCGACGATCACCTCCAGGTGTTTTTGCTCGGCGTCGACAACGGAAACGTGATTGATCTTGGCAGGACTCAGAGCGTTTGCGGCGAAGGTCACGGAATCTTCGTTGTACTCGATAATATCGATCTTCTCGCCGCGCAACTCGCGGATCACCGACTGGACGCGCATGCCTTTCATACCCACGCAGGCGCCCACGCAGTCAACATCCGGGTCGCGCGAGTAGACCGCCACTTTGGTTCGTTCGCCGGCCTCGCGAGCCAAGGCCTTGATCACCACGGTCCCGTCGTAGATTTCCGGCACTTCCATTTCAAAAAGCTTCTGCACCAGGCTTGCGTCCGCCCGGGAAGCAATCACCTGAGGTCCGCGCGCCGCGCGGTCCACCATGGTGATCACTACTCGCACGCGGTCGCCGATCTGATAGGTTTCCAGCCTCGACTGCTCGCGCCGGGGCATGCGGGCCTCGGTCCGGCCAAGGTCCAGAATCACGTCAGGGCCTTCCATGCGTTTGACCGTGCAGTTGACCAGCTCGCCAAGGCGCTGGCTGTATTCGGCATAGACGGTGTCCCGCTCGGCCTCGCGCACCTTTTGGAAAATCACCTGCTTGGCCGTCTGCGCCGCGATGCGGCCCAGGCCTTCGGTGGATTTGCGGACCTTGACCTCGCCGCCCAGCACCGCTGCCGGATCAAGCTTCAGGGCGTCGCGCAGCGCGATCTCGCGCTCTTCGTTGAGCACGTTTTCCACGATCAGCTTGATGGCGTACACGCGGATTTCCCCGCTTTCGCGGTCCATCTCCGAGCGCAGCTCTTCCTGGGTTTTGTAATATTTGCGCGTGGCCAGCAGAATTGCGTCCTCAATCGCCGCCACTACGATTTGTGGATCAATGCCCTTGTCGCGGCTGAGCTGTTCCACTTGCTGATAGAGTGCGTTT
>JAJYHU010000333.1 GCA_021784615.1 Acidobacteriota bacterium
CGAGCCCTTCGAGCCGGAGTAGCCGATGGAAAGGAGCGCTCTTGGCGCCAGTTGGCGCTCGAAGGTCAGGCTGTAGAGCTGCGCGTAAGCGGTCTTAATATCCGGGTTCACGTTGCGCATGGAGGTATGCGGCAAGGCAATCGTTCCGTTGCTTCCGGAAAGCGGGCCGGCGTTTGAGTTGGTGATGGGGCCGGGTGAGACACCGGAGCCGGCGACCAGAGAGATCACGGCGTAGTTGGGCGGATTCTGGATGACGTTGAACGTCACGTTGCCAAAGTTGCGCTCATAGCCAATGCCATAGCCTCCGCGAAGGGATGTCTTGCCGTTGCCGAACATGTCCCAGGCAAAGCCGACGTGGGGCGAAAAGTCTTTATAGTCCGGCGCCCAAAGGCCTCCGACCGGGCTCTTATCGGCAATCATCATGCTGGCATTGTGGTACTGCTCGAAGAAGTTGCTGCCGCTGCCCAGGTAAAAGTTGGAATCGAGATTGGGGTTCTTGTTGTGCTGCACCCCAAAGTAGTCCCAGCGCAAGCCAAGCGTCAGGGTCAAAGTGCGCCGGACCTTCCACTGGTCGGTGATGTACAAGCCCCCTTCGTTGTAGCGGTTGCTCCGGGTGAAGTTGGGCGCGCCCACCGGCAGGGTGACGGTACAATCGGGAGTGGGATTCGCGGGGTCAACGCAAGGGAATTTGCCCTGCGGATCGACGGCCGCTTGAAAAAGATAGAGATTCCCCGTCATGAAATTATCCAGGGCATTCGTGCCGCCCGAGGACAGAGCTTCGATCGCTTCCTCGTAAGCGCCGAAGGCTCGGTTGTCGATGAGGTAAGTGTAGGTGCCGCCAAAACGCAGCGCGTGCGCCCCATGGGTGACACTGACGTCCTCGTAGGCCTCGTAGAAGTTCTGGGGCCCGCCAAAGGGGATGGCGTTACCCGGCGTGGTCCCGCTGTAGCCGGGAAGGATGGATGTGTACCCGCCAATCGGCACGGCCACTTGATTTGCCAGGTAGAGGGTTGGCCCGATCGGGGCAGTTCCCAGGGGCTGAAGGTCGCTCAAACGGTTGAAGACAATTTTGGACTGGCTGACAACGTTCGGCGAGAACGTGCGGGTGTAAGAAACAAGGCCGTTATAGTCCGAGATCGTTTCACCAGTCTCGTAGCCGGCGTAGGGGCTGGTGTTAATGGTCCCGTTAAAATTGGCATCGTGGTTTTCGGCGAAGCGGAAATACATCTGCGACTTGTCGCTGATGTTCCAGTCCACGCGGCTGTCGAGCATGGATTGGTTGGTCGGTTCTCCTCCGCCGGCATCGGCGGGGGTGTTGTAGGTGACCTTATCCCACATGGGAGCGGTCATCGAATAACCCGCACAGGGTCCGGTGGCCGAATCCGCCGAGCAGGGATCTGACTGGCCCTGGTTAATAATATCCTGGCGGGAAAGAACCGCCAGGGTTCGCAAGCCGGGGCGGGTCGCGCCGTACGTCTTGAAAAAGCTCTGGGTGCTGGCGGCGGAAGCCCCGATGAAGGCGGCGTCCGGGATCATGAAAACCTGCGGCGCGGCGCTACGGACGCGGTTCCATTCAGGGTTGGCGAAAAAGAAGAGCTTATCCTTCTTGATGGGCCCGCCCACGGAGAACCCAAACTGGTTGCGCGTGTAGATTCCTTTATCAATGCCGTTGGCGTTGTTGTAAAAATCGTTGGAAGCCAAAGCTGAAACACGGTTGTACTCATAGGCCGAACCGTGAAATTGGTTGGTTCCGCTTCTGGTGACCACGTTGACGACGCCGGCATCGGCGCGGCCGTATTGCGCGCCAAAATTGTTGGTCAGGATGGTGTATTCCTGAACCGAGTCCATGGGAACAGGCTGGCCGACCGCGGCGGTAAATTCGTCGTTGTTGGCCGCGCCATCGAGCAGGACGTTGGTTCCCGCGGCGCGCTGGCCGTTGATCGCAACACCCACGCCGCGGGCGCTCGGATCGTCCTCGGAAACGTAGCCGGAGATCGTGGCGAAATCGTAAGGGTTCCTGGTCAGCGATGGAAGCTGCTGAATGTCCTGCGAGGTGATTGTCTCGGACACCGTCGCCGTTTCCGTGTTCACTTGCGTGAGGCCGGTCCCGGTAACTTCCACGGTGGTGGCCGTGGAGGCAACGGCAAGGCGGATTTTCACCCCCACATTCCCGCCGACGCCCAGCCTGACCGTTTGCGCGGCTCTCTTGAATCCGGATTCTTCGACGGCCACGGAGTAAGAGCCGGGGAGCAGGTTGGTGAAAAGATAGTAGCCCTTGGAATCCGACTTGACATAGCGCACCGCGCCGGTCGAGATGCTGGTTACCGTCACTTGAGCGTTCGGTACCACTGCACCGCTAGGGTCCGTAATCGTCCCGCCGATTCGGCCGGTTTCAACCTGCGCGCGGACTGGGGCAGGAACGAGAAAAAGAAACAACGAGGCGACGAGAGCAAGGCAGAATAACCGCTTCTTAAATAAACTGAACATCCTTGTGCCTCCTTTAGGCAACGCCGCAAGCGCGGTCTAAGGTCAATGGTGCGCATTTCCGTCCCTGAACAGGTTGCCATCCAGCGCTCCTGCCCCCTACAGAACCTTGATGGAGAGGAGCGCCAGGATAAGCTCCCACGCCCGGCTATGAAAATTAGATTTGTGAATGTGGACCAATAGACCTCCTGGCTCGGAACACAGATGCGCGTGGTCCTATGATCCACTTTCCATGTTTGGATGTCCTCACTTCGGAGGAGCGCCCGACTTTTATCAGACGCCAGAACGCGAAGCAGTGAGCCAGCGCACACTCGCCTGTGACGGACATCACAAGGTCGATTAGAGAAGAAAGCCCTGAATTTGGCCGGCATCACGGGTATGGCGACAGCGAATACCACTGGTCTTCTCGGCTGAAGCAGGCCTTTGAGGTCTTCGCCTGGAACGCTACTTTTCTCCTATCAGGTAACGGCAGCCTGCGGGCCCCATGCGGCGGAATGGACGGCGTGGGCCGGGATGTCGCAGCGGTCGCCCAGCCTGAAAGTGCGGGACCGGCCCCCGGTGTTGACCGTCATCTCGCCGTCCAGGATCACGTGCGCGGTGGTGTTGGGGTGGGTGTGGTCCGCGTAGAAAGCTCCCGGACCGTCCTGCCAGATGTAGGTTCTGGTGAAGCTGATCTTCCCATTCTTTCTCGGTCATCGCGTTCCCCTTCCCGGCGCCGTCCATGATAACGCCTGGCCGGCGCGGCAAGGGAACAGGGTTCGATTCGAGCCTTCGAAGCCGATGGGAACTTTGCTATGAAAAGTACTTGACACAATATAGCAAAGGGGTGTACCAAATGAGCATGGCTTCGATTCGGCCCTTTCGTCCCCGCGCCAAAGGTCCTGTAGACCTGGAAGCTCACGCCATGGACAACCTGCGCTTTATCCGCGAGACGATGGAAGGCGCATCGTCGTTTACGGCGGTGCCGGGGTGGGGCGGAATGCTGATGGGGATCACGGCGCTGGTAGCGGCCTTTGTGGCTTCTCTTCAGCCGAGCGCGGCGCTGTGGCTGGGCGTCTGGGTGCTGGAAGCGGCGGTCTCCTGCCTGATTGGCGCGGTGGCGATGCTGCAAAAGGCGCGAGCGTCGGATACGCCCTTGTTTTCACAGCCGGGTCGGAAATTTGCGCTAAGCCTGGCGCCGCCTCTTGTGGCGGGGGCGCTGTTGACGCTGGTGCTTTTCCGGGCCGGCTCGGTGGCGGTGCTGCCGGGGCTGTGGCTGCTGCTTTACGGTGCGGGCGTGGTAACCAGCGGAGCATTTTCCGTCCGGGTGGTGCCGGCGATGGGCGTGGCCTTCATGATTCTGGGCGCGGCCGCTTTGCTTTCGTCTGCGGCCTGGGGCGACGTTTTTATGGCGGCGGGATTTGGGGGCCTGCATCTCATCTTTGGAGCGATTATTGCCTGGAGGTATGGTGGCTAAGACAAGCGCTTTGGTCCGCGAACCGCGGGAGAACGAAGGCGAACTGGAAAGCGCCGCGCGGAATTCCGGCGCGAGGACTGCGAGCCGGACAGCGGCACTGGACCGCTTGATCCATGAGCGGATTCGCCTCGGCATCGTCAGTGCGCTTGCCGTGAATAACTCGCTGAGCTTCCGGGACCTCAAGCAACTGCTGAAAACCACCGATGGCAATTTGAGCGTCCATGCCCGGAAGCTCGAGGAAGCGCAGTATATCGACTGCAAGAAGTCTTTTGACGGGCGCCTTCCCAAGACCATTTATCGCTTGACCTCGGCCGGCCGCAAGGCGCTGATGAATTACCTTGCGCACATGGAAGCGTTGATCCGGGCGACGCGTGCCCGCTAGAACGAGGGAGAGAAAATTTTTTGGACAGGGGCTTTATGACTCAAAGTTCTTTGCCGCGGCGGTCTTCTTCGGGAATTCATGCAGCCATCATCATGGACGGCAACGGCCGCTGGGCCCAGCACCGCGGATTGCCGCGCCCGCAGGGCCATCGCGCCGGCGTCGAGGCCGTCCGGCGGGTGATTGCCGCAGCCCCGGAGTTGGGCGTCGGCGCGCTCACGCTCGATTGCTTTTCCTCGGACAACTGGCAGCGGCCGCCGGAAGAAGTGGCTTCGCTGTTCGGGATTTTCGAAAATTTCCTGTTCGCGGAGCCCACCCTGTGGATCGAACGCGGCGTCCGGGTCACGGTGTTCGGCCGGCGCGACCGCTTGCCCGCTACGCTGCTGGAAACGATTGAATACGCTGAAAATGCGACGTCCGGCGGCCACCGCCTCCAGGTGCGCCTGGGAATCGATTATTCCGGCCGGCAAACGATCCTCCGCGCCGCCCGGCGGCTTGCGCCCAACGCCGAACCTTCCGAGGCTGATTTCGGCCGGCTGCTGGCGGAAGCTTCCACCTCGCAAGACGTAATCCCGGAGGTCGATCTGCTGATCCGCACCGGCGGCGAACAGCGGTTCAGTGATTTTATGCTGTGGGAATGCGCATACGCGGAGCTGTTCTTCACGCCGCGCCTATGGCCCGACTTCGCCGCGGACGACCTTGAATCCGCCATCAAAGATTTCCGTTCCCGCAACCGCCGCTTCGGCGCCGTCGCCGAAGCCGCCGCCGTCTAGGTGGGATCTGCCGCCCGTGGTGTTTGGAGGTCTTTCCGTGAAGAATCCAACTGTAAAGAGTTTTAAGGTTGTCGCGGCGGCGGCGGTGGCGGGAATCGCGGGCGATCTCCTGCTGCGCGCCGAGCTGCTCGGCGTGAACGTTGTCGTTTGGGCTTCCGTGCTGGTTGTGCTGGTCGTGATTCTTGCCCGGGGCCGGCCGATTGTTTCACGGACAGACGACGCTCTGGCCGCGGGTGTTTTCCTGCTGTTTGCAGCCGACTTTGCCTGGCGGGCCTCGCCCTTCCTTCTAATGCTTGATTTCCTGGCGCTGGGGACGGTCGTTTCACTCGCCGCTTTGCGGCTGCCGGTGGCGCAGCTTCGAGCCTCAAACCTGATCGAATATCTGCGGGGCGCGGTGCTCGCCGCCCTCCACATGGCATTCGGGCCGCTCCTGCTGGTTTTTAAAGATACGGAATGGAATAGCGGCCTTCGCGCCAGGCGGCTCAAGTTCGCAACGGCGGTTGCGGGCGGGTTGCTACTGGGCGCTCCGGTCTTGCTGATCTTCACAGGCTTGCTGATGGGGGCCGATCCCGTCTTCGCCAGCCTTGTCCGAAGGACCCTGAACTTTCCTCAACTCTTCTCTCACCTCTTTCTGATCCTGTTCTTTGCCTGGATTGTGGGCGGTTTCCTGCGTGGCATCTTCTATTTTGATCCTGGCTCAGCTTCGCTTCCGCCGGCTCCGAAGAAGTTCGGACTTGGCGTTACGGAGATTGCGGTGGCGCTCGGCGCCGTGGATCTCCTCTTCCTTGCCTTTGTCGGGGTGCAACTCCGCTACTTGTTTGGAGGCGCGGCGCTGGTGGGCGTCACGCCCGGCTTGACCTACGCCCAGTATGCGCGGCGCGGATTTTTTGAGCTGGCCGCCGTCTCCGCCTTGGTTCTGCCCTTGCTTCTCGGGACGCATTGGTTGCTGCGGAACCAGACGCCACGAGCGAAAGGGATTTTCCGGATAGTTGCGGGAATCCAGGTGGCGCTGGTTTTCGCTATCATGGGATCGGCGGCGGAGCGCATGAGGATCTATCAGCAGGCATACGGCCTGACGGAGTTGCGGATATACACCATGGCGTTCATGGCGTGGCTGGCGGTGGTTTTCCTCTGGCTGGTCTTGACGATGTTTCGCGACCGGCGCGAGCGATTCACGTTTGGCGCCGTAGCGGCGGGCTTTGCGGCAATTATGGTTCTCCACGCGATTAATCCCGACGCGCTCATCGCACGAGTCAACGCCCGGCGCGCCGCAGAGGGTCGTTCGTTTGACGCGGCTTACGTCGCCTACGTTCTCAGCGCGGATGCGGTGCCGACGCTGATGGATGCCCTTCCTGAACTGGCAGCCCAAGACCAGCGTACGGTTGCCCGGGCTCTCCTCCACCGGTGGTCCGGCCCGCGATCTTCCGACTGGCGTTCCTGGAACTATGCGCGCTTCCGAGCTCGCGCTGCCGTGGGCGAACACAAAGCAGCGCTCGAACGTTTGGCGAATCCATCCGCTGCCTGCCCGTAACAAGCCCTGAGTTATTCTGTTTCCCATAACAAAGGATCGATCATGAAACCTCGTTGCATTTTGTTTACGCTGCTGGCGGCAGTTGTGCTGGCGCTTTCGCCGGTGGTTTCCACCGCGCAGACGGTTATTGCTCCCTCCGGGCGGCATGTGGCTCGCGAGCCCATCGAGTGGATTCGGCTCTGGCTGTCGAACGTGAATAAGCAGGGCCTGCCGCAGGTGTTGCTGATCGGGGATTCGATTACCGCGGCCTATTACGATGACGTGGCGCGGGATCTAAAGGGCAAGGCATACGTGGGATATTTCGCGTCATCGCTCTCGGTTGGCGACCCGATGCTTCCCAAACAGATTGCGCTGCTTCTCCGGAACTACAAGTTCGATGTAATCCACTTCAACAACGGGCTGCACGGCAGGGATTACAGTGAGGAAGAATATGCCCGCTATTTTCCCCAATACGTGAAAGCCATCCAGGCCAATGCCCGCGGCGCGCGGCTGATCTGGGCGAACAGCACGCCGGTCCGCATGGGCAAACGGATGTCCGAACTCGATCCCTGGACAAAGCGCGTGGCTGCCCGCAACAAAATTGCCGATGCGGACGCGCGCAAGCGAGGCATTCCGATCGACGACCTCTACGCCGTGGTTCTCAACCATCCCGAGTATTACGTGGGCGTTGATGACGCGCATCCGAACGCCGAAGGGAAGGCGGCGGAAGCCCGCGCCGTGGCGGCCTCAATGCTTAAAGCCTTGGGAAAATAGGAGCGTGGCGGCGTGGAGTTGTTCTGTAACTGCACATAAGGTAAGCCAGTGGTTCGACCAGTGCGACTTGAAAGGGTTTGACCGTTGAGGCATCACAATCCTCCTCAGGTGGCTTGATGAGACCATCTGAAAAAAGGAGGATGTGATGTCTGAGTTTTATCAGAATTTATCCCACTCAAGGTGGGATTGCAAATACCATGTTGTGTTCGTGCCCAAGCGGCGGCGCAAGGTGCTGTTTGGTCAAATACGTCGGCAATTGGGCGAGGTTTTTCACGCTCTGGCTCGACAGAAGGAGTGCCAGATTATCGAAGGGCATCTGATGCCGGACCATGTGCATATCTGCATCGCAATTCCCCCCAAGCCCCCAGTCGCTTCGGTGATCGGGTTTCTGAAAGGGAAGAGCGCCATTGCTGTTGCCCGACTGAATGGCCGGGAACGGAATTTCACCGGCGAGCATTTGTGGGCTCGGGGGTATGCCGTTTCCACGGTCGGGTTTGAACTGGAAGACGTCCGCCGCTACATCCGCGAGCAAGAGGAAGCGGATGGGGCAGCAGGAAAGTTCTGAACCCGGAACAAGGCGCGCTCGGCGCGACGCCTTAACCAACGAACCGACCCCGTTTGACGGGGCCCTACTCATCAAGCCACCCGCTTTGCGGGGGGTGTCTGACTTCGAAACCTCTCCTTTGAAGTTTGGCGCGCCGGCACCGGCCAGGCACACGGAGCAAAGCTCATGGTGATCAGGAACATCACGATGTGGGAACGTCTCATGCCTTTGCCTCGCCGGAGGATCAGCGCATTCCTGCAAGTGGTCCGGCCAAAGTGAGTATACAATTTTCCTGGAGCCGATTCGAACGCGCTATGACGCCTGACGACGAACCCATTCGCATTCCCGTTACCGACGTTTTTGATCTGCACTCGGTGCAGCCCAAGGAGACGGCCGCGGCGGTCGAGGCGTATCTCGAAGAAGCGCGCCGGCTGGGATTGAAGTCGCTGCGCATCATCCACGGGCGCGGCATCGGCGTGCAGCGCCGGATTGTGCAGGCCGTGCTGGCCCGCACGCCCTTCGTAGCCTCCTACGCGGACGCGCCGCCGGAAGCGGGCGGCTGGGGCGCAACCGTCATCACCTTGCGATAACAGCATAGCGCACACGGGATCTTTTTGAGGGCCTCGCTTGTCACCTACGGCGTTCCATCCGGGTCAGGGTCTACGGTCAATTTGATTTGCGGCAAGGGCGGCGCGGCGGGGGCGTCTCCGGGGGATGGGCCGGCGCGTTCCCGCCACGGCTGAAGTTGCTGCAGGAACCCGGCATGGTCAATTCCCTCGACTTCAGCGCCGAAGTCTTCGAGCTTGTTGCAGCCTTTTTCCAGCAGCGACCGGAAACCGGCGGGGTTGCCACGCGTGTGGTGGTGAAAGGCCGCAGCCACCTGGATGAGTCCGTGCAGAAAAGTTTTGCGCGGATTTTGAGCGCGCAGCCACACGGCTTCCAGCGCCTCGTGGGCTTCAAAAAACTTCCCTGTGTTGAACAGGTGGATTCCTTCCGCGACGCCCTCTTCCACCATCACCTGAACTTCCGGCGTGAAATTTGGCCCCACGATTCTAGTACTACTGTGTTATAAAATGTGATATGCTCATTCCATGAGCGCCAACATTCTGGCGCCAGGCGCACAACAGAAACGCCTTGCGGCCTATCTCAACGGCCTGGCGCAAGCCGCAGG
>JAJYHU010000171.1 GCA_021784615.1 Acidobacteriota bacterium
CGAGGCTTCCGGCGATTTTCCCTGCGCGGGTTCGAGAAGGTGAGGGCGGAATGGGCGCTGGTGTGTGCGGCGCACAACCTTTTGAAGATGTACCGGGCCTGTTGGGCATGAGCGGAAGGGAAAACTGCGGGCCGCTCACGCGAGCGCGGCCATCCGCCGCCCCGCAGGTCGCGCTCGGAGACTCGCGGCCGCACCTTCTTCAAACGGTTGGCAGTTCCGACGCTTCAACTCACGCCCCAATCCGTTTGAACTCAATTCTCGGACACGCTCCTAGCGTCTCAAAGGAGGCCCCCGGCTTTGCCGGGGCATACTTACATGTGCCGAGCATGCTCGACAGCTTGGGGGTGAAAGTTCCCTTCACAACCTGATGGAGGTGAAGTGATAGCGAAGCGCAACGGCGTCGTCGTGAGGCGGGGTCGGAAAGAAGCGTGAAGCAAACGTGCGAGCCGATGAACAAGAAGCGGATGAGAGGCATGCGGTGCCGGGCGAGCGGGCGTATGACCGCGAAGCCCATATCCATCAAAGGCACTGGTTGTAAATCCGCCGGTTGCGTGCGGAAGGCGGTCGAACTTACCTCGGGAGATCTGCCGTTTGTCTCGGAATCGGGACTGAGGATCGAGCGATCGATCCTGACCGGGCGGCAGAAGTCAGCAGCGGGCAAAGTAGTCTGTCCGACGACGGACGAAGGCCCAAACGGTCCTCCGCAAGGAGGGTAAAGGGAGCGGCGAGTAGGCAGCGCGACTCATGGACGACAGGCGGCAGAAAAACTAACGATGCGCGCATAGCTTAACCCGCCGAATTGCTGGATGCGGACCCGCATGTCCGGTGGTGTGACAGGGACAGCGGGCGACCGCTTACCTATGTCGATTATCGCGCACGTGCAAGGATGTATTGGGGGTGCGATATGCGGCCGAATCCCCTGGCCATGCGATGGCGCGTTTTCATTTGGGGGGCCAATCGCCATGAATGTGCCCTGCAGGAATTTTCGTTTTATGCGGTCCCTCGGACCAAGACGAAGCTTTGTCTATTTTTTGGAGATGAGCTATGAGCTTGGTGGCCAAGAAGCTTGACCGTCGTTCCTTTGTTGTGCAACTAGGTGGGGGCGGGTTAGCCGTTGCATCTGCGAGCCTGGTGGGTGGCTGTACCACGAGCGGGCACAGCGGGCCGATGCTTGAAAATGAGACCCTTCGTCTCGTTTTCGACGGAAGTTCTGGCTTATTGACGACTATCCAGAACAAGCTTACCCAAGAAGATATGCAGGTGCACGGAGATGGTTTTGCGGTGATCGCCGAGGAATTCAGGCTGACACCCCAGAGCAGCCGCTTGGAATCGCTCCACAAGAAGTCTGGAGATGTGGTGGAAGTGACCTATCGTGGTAAGGAGGGCAGTGTCGTCGCGACCTATAAGCTGGGAAAGGACAACCATTTTTTTGAAAAACACTTGGTGATCAATATTGCAACTGCATATCGGCTGAAGTCCTTGGTGGTAAGCAGGCTAAGTTTGTCGGGGCCGGAGTTGCGATTTGTCAAGTATCCTCACCAAAAAAGCGTGACCTATTTTGGCCGCTCCACCAAGGGAGGCGTATTTATGGGAGTGGAGCTTCCCTTTGACGAGTCCCGACTAGAGGTCGGCGGGACAGTGACGCTGGGTTACAGGCCCAGCCTGAATGCGAGGGCCAACGAAGGGTTGCAGTCGGAGCCGATTTACGTTGGGGTTTACCAACGGCGCTCGCGGGAGACAGGCCAGCCGGACCTGCCGCTGCCCTCGGAGTCGGAGGCGATGGTGAGGATGACCTCCACGTTCATTGGACCGCCCCGCCACGGCTTAGTGCCGATGGCTTGCGGCTGGTGGTGCGAGATGGAGCACCAAACTTACCAGACCGAGGGCCAAGTCGAAGGGGACATGCGGTCGATCGATTTTCTGGCCGCGTGTGGGGTTAATTGGGTCAGCGACAACCATCCCTGGAGCGGTGAGATCGACAAGATGAATGCGATGCGGCAGGGAGACCACTATGAGCCGGGTCCGCTGGTCAAGAAGTTGCTCAAGCACGCCCAGGAAAAGAGAGTCAACGTGATTTTTTGGCCCACCATGAATAACACCGACCCTTGGTGGAAAGACAAAGGGCAACCCTTTCGATCAGACCGGCCTGACTGGGTGATGTTCCCGCAGGGCACAGCGCTAACCGGCAAGGCTCTTACAGGGCTGGTTTTCAAGGAGTTTGTCAAAGGCAACTGCATTGCGAACAGACCTTTCTTCGATTGGTTAATGGGCCTCCATCTGGACGGCATGCGCACGGGTTACTTTCCTGGCTGGATCATGGATGGAGACTTCTTTGGAGGTGGGGGAATTGTGATTCCCGTCAACTGCCCGTCAGAGCAGCACGATCATCTGCCGGGAGATTCCAACTATGCTTGCGAACGGGCCCTAAGTCGCATGATGGCCATGATTCGGCAAGATACTCCGGAGGCGTTCATAGGTCCGATGTGTCGGCCCTCGATGGATTTAGGCATCTGGTCGAACCGTTTTGCCGATTCGGTATTTACGCTGGATGAGTTTGGGTTGCCGGAGCCCCTCCCAGGACTGAGTGGGCAGCCCATCAATGTTGTCATGGGGGACAAGGCTCGCAGATGGTCGCGCATCCGGGTTCACCATCACTTTTTCCCGCACTACCTGGACCAACCACTGGTGTTTGCGGCCCCCAAGAGCATGCGGGGACCTGAGTGGACGAGTGAGAAGATTGATTATGTGATGCTGAGCGCGCTATCTTCCTCACCGAATCAGCTCTATTACCTTCCGACCAAGGCGGGAATTCCGGAGCGCGACAAGGTAGAGATTCGGAAGTGGCTGGACTGGGGCCGGAAAAATATTCGCTACCTGCAGGTGCGCAAAGACCTGGAGGAATGGCCGGGAGCGGGCGAGGTGGACGGCAGCGCGCATATTACCGGCGACCGGGGGCTGATCTTTCTGTTCAATCCGAATCAGAAGGCTCTGCCAGGAAGATTCCGGCTGGACGACGAGAGTATTGGACTGACGTCCGGCACGCATTTTGAGGTACGCCAGGTTTATCCGGCAGCAGGAACAAAACAGCAGTGGAAGTGGGGCGATGAGGTCACCTGGAACGTGCAGCCCCACAGTGCGACCGTGCTATTCATGACTTCAGCGTAAGCAGTTCGCGGCGCCGGGCGGTGGCGCGGATTTTTTGTTTATTGTTGCATGGGAACAGATCCGTTGGTATGTTGAGCGCTCTGGCGGACTGGCAGCCGTAAAAGCGCTGAAAGCAGGTAAAACGAATGCAGCGTCGGGCGTGGTTCCTCCGGCTTCGTGAAGGGAAAGAGGAAGAGTACCGCCGCGCGCATGCCGCGGTATGGCCTGAGCTGATCGCGGCTGCTCGGGAGGCGGGACTTAGAAACCATTCCTGTTTTTTGTCGGGCCGGAACGTCATGGTTTATGCGGAGGCTGAAGATATTAATGCAACCCTTGACCATTTACTGAAGGCTCAAGTTAAGAAGCGATGGGACTGCCTGATGTCCAGCCTCCTTGAAGAGACTGACTTACCTCCATTTGAAGAAGTATTTCACTTTGATTGAGCCAAGGGTCGATGGAGTTTCATAGTGCTCGGTAGTCGGATGAACGGGATCCTTGTTGTTATTCTCGCCGGATTCTCGAATGGATCCTTTCCCGCTCCATCGAAAGGGGTTACCAAGTGGAAGTGGGAGCACATCTGGCTGGTTTACTCTTTTTCGGCCATGGCGTTGCTGCCCATAGGGCTTGCGCTGCTGTTTACTCACGGAACAATCGTGCGGCAACTGGCCGGAGACGCGAGTCTGACCGGAAAGGTTGCGGTGTTCGGGGCCCTGTGGGGTATTGGTTCTCTGCTTTTTGGCTTGAGTCTGGCTCGGTTGGGAATGGCGATAACCAATGCACTGGTCAACGGCATTGTGGCTTTTTGCGGAAGCCTAGGCCCCATCCTGATCGGGGCTGTCCATGTTGGGCGCGGTAGCCTGCTGTGGTTAATGGGGGGACTAAGCCTGTTGGCGCTGAGCTTGGTGTTGTGTGCCGCCGCATCCATCACCCGAGATCGGGCTCAGGGCAATACGGGATTAAAGATGCGGCCGGGTTCGCAGTCCATCGTCGCGATTTTCATCGCCGTAATGGCGGGTATTATGTCAGCGATGATCAATATCGGATTTGCGTATGGCGCACCCCTTGCCACGGGCGCTCGCGCAGCCGGATGTCCCGTGTTCCTGGCCAGTGTGGCAATCTGGGTTCCCGTGCTTCTTGGTGGAATCGTTTTTAACATGGGATATCCTTTATATTTGATCCATCGAAGCGGTTCGTGGTCTACGCTCTTCCGTGGGAGGAATACCCCAATCCTCTGGGTTCGTTCGTTGTGCATGGGCGTTCTCTGGTTCGGGGCTATTCTCCTTTATGGCGTTGGCGCCGCGATTATGGGAAGCGAGGGCGCCGTGACGGGTTGGGCCGTCATCATCACCGTTTCGATTTTGACTTCCAATGCCTGGGGGGCAGTGACGGGAGAATGGAAAGATTCCGGCGCAAAACCAATCATTCTGATGTGGCTTTCGACATCTCTCTTGATTACCTCTTTGATCCTGATGGCCGCCCATCCGTTGTCGAAGTAGGTTAGGGATAAGAATACAAAGGGCCAAGATGATGAAGACGGAGGGACAAACATCATGTTGAGAGCGGGAGTCGCTCGTTCCACCATAACACCACCCATTGGAATGACGATGGCGGGTTATGCGGCCCGTGACGGCGTGGCGGAAGACAAAGACGGCGAACTCTCTGCGACAGCCTTGGTGCTGGATGATGAAAAGACGCGGATTGCTATCCTGGCATTTGACTTGCTTTTCATCAAGGAGCCGATGGCCTCCACCCTTCGCGAAAAAATAGGCAAGCGCATCGGAGTGCCCAAATCAAACGTCCTGTTGAACTGTAGTCACACCCATTGTGGGCCGACATCGGAAGGGTTGCAATATGACGATGACGAGCAGCAGGATCTGCAAAGGCAGGCGTACAGCGCTAGGCTCTTAACTGAAATCCCGCCTCTCGCCGCTCTTGCGGCCCATCGCCTCCGGCCGGCTCGAATCGGCACAGGCGCGGGAGAAGCTCGCATTGGCATCAATCGCCGCGAGCGACAGGCAGATGGATACATCACGCTGGGTGAAAATCCCGAGGGGCCTGTGGACGATGAGGTGGGCGTCCTGCGAATTGACGATACGGGCGGGCGGCCCATCGCAACGGTTTTTACGCATGGCTGCCACACGGTTACGATGGGTCCCAAATGCCTGCGATGGTCAGCCGATTATATTGGACCCGCGCGGGAACTCATTGAACGCACCGTCGGAGGCTTAAGTTTGTATCTCCAAGCCAATGCCGGTGACATCAATCCGATCACTGGAATCGGGACCGAGGAAGACAATACAAATGAAAAGAATCGTCTGGGCTTTACCTTAGGGGGAGAGGTTTTGAAGGTTCTCTCAACCGTTTATACGGAGAGCACCCGGGGAGCGCCAACGGTGATTGGTTCGTTAGCCAAGATTCCATATTATCCGCGGATTCCGATCTCGAAAGAACGGGACTCCACGATTGCAGTCAAAGAAGAGATGCTTGAGTTACCTCTCCACGCCTTCCCCAAAAAGGAGGAGGCTGACCAAATTTTGGAAAAATGGGAGTTGGAAGTTTCGAGTTTGGTCAAGAGTGGTGCGAGCGGATCTCCGATGAACGTGGCGCGGCATCTCCGCCACTGGGCTCGAATCCTCCGCGAGAGGGTCGCAAGCGGACAGAAGGCGGCGGTCCAAATTCCCATTCAGGCGATTCGGGTGGGTGATCTTGGAGTCGTAGCTGTTCCGGGTGAAACCTTCAGCCTGCAAGGGAAATTGGTTAAGCGCCAGTCGCCATTCCCGCATACTCTTTTTATGGGCTACAGTAACGGGTGTATTGCATACATCCCCACAAGGGATGCGTACCCTGCGCAGGGATGGTCAATCGAAGAACGCTACCGCGTCCCTGACATGATTTTCCAGGCCTACCTGCTCCCCACGGCGCTTGCGCCGGATTCGGGCGAGCGGGTTGTGAACAAGTCATTGGAATTGCTTCGTCAGCTTCATCCCTAACCGATCGGGATGGAGCCAGTAAAGAGGAGGCACACAGGCATGTCAAAGACGCGCATCGCAGTGCTGGGAGCCGGCTGGTGGGCAGCCGAGAATCATATTCCGGTTTTAAAGTCGCGACCGGATATAGAGGTCGTGGGGATCTGCCGCCTGGGCCGTGAAGAGCTGCGCCGGGCTCAAGAACGCTTCGAGATCCCTTTTGGCACGGAGGATTATAACGAACTGCTGGCCCTTGAGAATCTTGAAGGAGTGGTTGTCAGTACGCCCCATCACCTGCACTACGAGCACGCATCTGCCGCCCTCAAAAAAGGCCTGCATGTCTTGTGCGAAAAACCCATGACACTGCATGCTTCAGAAGCAAGGGATCTCGCCAACCTTGCCCGGCTGCACAATCGGCATTTCGTCATTCCCTACGGATGGAATTACACGGACTATGCCGCAAAGTCCAAAGAGATCATTCAACAAGGCGAAATCGGGAAGGTTGAACACGTCCTCTGCCACATGGCCAGCGCCCTGCGGGACCTGTTTAGCGGAACAGGCGCATGGTTCGCTGAGGAAGCGTTTTTCAAGCCTCAAGCGAAAACCTGGAGCGATCCCGCGGGGGGCGGGGGATTCGCGCATGGCCAATTGACCCATGCGCTGGGCTTGCTCTACTGGATCACCAACCTTCAGCCAACTGATGTTTTTTGTTTCTCGCGAGCGTCCGAGAGCGGCGCGGACCTCTATGATGCCATCAGTTGCAGGTTCACCAACGGCGCCACGGGCATGCTGGGCGGTGCGGGAACGATGCCGCCGAGTTCGACCTATCAGGTGGATATCCGGATCTTTGGAAGCGAGGGGATGCTCTTGCTTGATATTGAGCGGCCGCGGCTGGAGTTGCGGCGCAATGATGGGCGCAACTCCCTTATCCCCGTCAAGGCTCGACCGGGTGAATACTCATGTGTTGAACCCGTGCAGAGGTTCATCGACCTGATTCAGGGAAAGACGGCGGAGAATCGCTCGAATGCTTCGCTCGGCGCGGAGGTTGTGGCAACTCTTGACGCTGCGGGTCGGTCGGCAAAGAGCGGCAGGGTTGAGGCGACCGGAAAGACTTAACCGCAAAATGCCGCGAAGGCGCTGTTGGCCGAGTCCCTTCGATGTTCACTTCCTTCAACAAAGAGTGGCTTTGGGCTCTTGATTTCAGTCTAATCCGCCCGGCTGCATGGCGCGGCTTTGGGCGTGGCAAGGAGGATCAGGGTGAAATTTACGCGAAGCGGCATGCTAGTGGCAGCATTGTTTTGCGTTGCGGCAAGCGCAAGTTTATGGGCAAGGAGCGCTACGGGCGCTCTAGTCTCGAACGGCCGGGCGGAATCCGTGATTGTGGCTGGGACGGGCGAATTCAACCGCTGGGTCGCGGGCGAACTGCAAAGCTATTTTGAGCGCTTCAGCGGCACCCGGATTCCCATTGTTTCACCCGCCGAAGCGCGCAAGCAGGCCAAAGAGACGGCGTGGATTCTTGTGGGGAGCCCCGAGGCGAACGCGCTGGTCACCGAAGCTTCCAACAAGAAGCTGGTGAGTTTTGCGGGGCTCAAGCCGGACGGTTTCATTCTAAAGACTCTTCGCCTGGATGGGCGCAAGGCGCTGGTGGTAGGCGGTAACCGGGACGCGGCGACCATGTACGCTGCCTATGACCTGCTCGAGCGCTACGGCGCGGTTTTCCTGTTGACGGGCGACATTCTGCCCCAGAAAAAGCCCACGTGGGCGTTGCGAAATTTGGACGTGCGGTGCAATCCGGCTTTCCGGCGTCGAGGCCTGTTCGTTTCCTTCATCTATCCCAACCGCTCCGTGATGTCGCTTAAGGACGAGCGGAAGTTTGTGGACCAGATGGCCAAGATGAAGATGAACTACCTGCAAATCTTCTGGTTTCCCTACGAGCCGTTCCTGAAGTATTCGTACCACGGCGAAACCAAATGGATGGGCGATGTTTCAAGAAAACAGACCGGATACTTGCTGTGGGCGCGCGACTTCGGCTCGCACAAAACGACGGACATGCAGGTAGGCAAAGAGCATTTCAAGGCGGCTGGAGTTTATCCCAACCTTGAACCTCCGGAGTTCCAGCACGTCGAGAACAATGCCGAAGCCTTCACCACGGCGCAGAACTATCTCCGGGACGTCATCCATTACGCCCACAGCCGCAAGATCAAAGTATGGCTCGATATCGACGCCACGTCCATTGCTCCGAACCTGGCGCGCTACACCACGCGTACGCTCACTCAGCCGTTTCATCCTATTTTCGGCACCTTCATCTGCCCGGATAATCCCGTTTCCTGGGAACTGAACGAAAACCGGTTGAAGAGCCTGGTGGCGACCTACCCGAGCGCGGAGGGCTACTTTTTGTATCTTCCGGAAGCGTATCCGGTCTGCAATCAAAGCTCGAAAGATCAGCAGTTTTATCTGAGCCTGCGTCCGCAATATCCCGGCGAGGCCGAAGCGCGCGCGGCCTTTACAGGAGACATCGCGCAAGATAACGATACGGTCACCGACTCCAATAGCGGGTCTCTTTATTTTATCCAGAAGTTCATGGAGGCGCGGGACCAGATTGCTCCGAACGTGAAGCTTGGAATTGGCGGGCTGGGACGGCTTTATCTGGCTCCTTACATCCAGAAGATGTTTCCAAAATCCGTCCCCTTCAGCGACATGGAGTCACGCGCCATCTGGACGCCCACGGGCGTGCCCATGCAGATGTTCGGCGAGATGCCGGGCCGCGAGACCACGCTGAGCAACCGCATTGACGACGATTCCGACATGTTGGGAATGCAGTTCAATGTGAACCTTTATTATAAGGACCACGTTTTGGAAGGCGGGCTGAAATACGGACTTGCAGGTTTCGATTCGCAACTGAACCGGGCGCGCGGCACGGAGACGAACACAAAATACATGGCCGAGGGCGAATGGGATCCGGTTCT
>JAJYHU010000204.1 GCA_021784615.1 Acidobacteriota bacterium
CCTCCGGCACAGAAAAAAGAATTCTTTTTTTCAAAAACGAAGCTAGGAAGTTGTTGAAAACAAAAGGGGGCTGTGGAAAAAACAGCCAAAACGAACCTAAAACGAACCGAAAACGAAGCTAGCCAAGTTGTTGAGAATACACGATGGGCAAAATAACGAAGCTAAAACAAACCTGAAATCGCGCCCGCGCCGCCCACCCTGCAAAACCTCGCCATTGCCGCATGGCTAGCCTATTAATCGTTGGATAACAGCCTGGAGCCGGGCAAGCCCTGAACGAAACGAAGCGGGATTCCTCGCGGAGTTTATGCTGAGCCTAAAAGCAGATTCCTCGCTGCGCTCGGAATGACACTGGGAGGGGTTCGGAATGACACAGGGAGGAGCCGGCACAGCATTGAGTGGCTGGAATGGCGAGGGCGAAGGAGATCGGAATGGTGCGGCCGGGAGGCGTTATCACAGGGACGCTGAAGCCGCGCTTTCGCCTTAGGTGTTTAGATCGCGGCATGAGGGAAGAAGAGCGATCCGAGCAGCAGCACCGTCAGGACGATCATGCCGACGCAGGTGACCCAGGCGATGGCGTTAAAGGTCCGGGTATTCTTGTGCGGTCCCATCAAGTCTTCGCGGTTCGAGAGGCGCAGCATGAAGATCAGCACGAAAGGCAGCATGATGCCGTTGACCACCTGCGAGAGCAGAATGATGGGCACTTCCATGCTTTCCCTGAGAATCATCACGGCCAGCGCCCCGAGAAAAATGAGGCCGGTATAGAGCCAATAGAAAGTGGGAGCTTCACCCACGCGCTTGTCGATGCCGGATTCGAGCCCCAGGCCCTCGCAGACGTAATAGGCCGTGGCCAGCGGCAGGATGCAGGCGGAAAGCAGCGCGGCGTTTACCAGCCCGAAAGCGAACAGGGCGGTGGCGGCGTTTCCTGCAAGCGGGCGCAAGGCAAGCGCGGCGTCCGCCGCGTCGCGAATCTCTCCGGGAAAGATGGTGGCCGCGCAAGCGACGATGATAAAGAAGGCCACCACGTCCGTGATGACGCAGCCGACGATGACATCCCAGCGCGAGTAGACATAGTCCTTGAGCTTGATGCCTTTTTCGACAACCGCCGATTGCAGATAGAACTGCATCCAGGGCGCAATGGTTGTTCCCACCAGGCCGATGACCATGTAGAGGTAGCCGTGGCCAAAATGCAGCGAAGGGATTACCGTTCGGACCACCGATTCCTTCCACGCCGGGTGGGCGAGATAGCAGGAAACGGGATAAGCGACGTAAAAGGCACAGGCGACCAGAAAGACCTTCTCAACCAGCCGATAGGTGCCTTTGACGACCAAGGCCCAAACGATGAACGCTCCGAGCGGCACGATGAAGTAGCGGCTGATGCCGAAGACGGACATCCCCGACGCCAGCCCCGCAAACTCGGAGATGGTATTGCCGAGGTCGGCCACCAGCAGGAACACCATCAGGATGAAGGTCATCCGGAAGCCGTATTCCTCGCGGATCAGGTCGGCCAGGCCTTTGCCCGTCACCACGCCCATGCGCGCCACCATCTCCTGCACGACAATCAGCGCCAGGGTGATGGGAACGAGCGTCCAGAGCAGCGAATAGCCAAAGCGCGCTCCGGCCAGCGAATAGGTGTAGATGCCGCCCGGATCATTGTCAACGTTGGCCGTAATGATCCCCGGTCCCACTACGGCCAGGAAAATCAGAGCTTTGTTTCGGAGGTCGCGGGTACGGTCGCGAGTCATTGCTTGCTGGGCTTTCGATTAGATTTCCGCAGGCGGATCGCCGCGCCTCGCGGCAGCGCGCCAGCCGGGATTCGGGCCTTACCGATGGTTCACGACGAGGTCGAGAACGTCATCCGCAGTTACCACGCCCACCAGGTGGCTCTTATCGTCCACAACGGGGAGGGCCAGAAGATTATATTTCCTGAACAGATCCACCACCGACTTTGCATCCGTGTCGGTCGTAACGCTGATCACTTCGCCGCGGGAAAGTTCCCAGAGCGGCGTGTTGGCCGGAGCCAGCAGGATGCGCGCCAGCGGCACCGCGCCCGCCAGGACGTCGTCGCTGGTGACCAGGTAGACCGAGTGGACCGATTCCACCGATCCTTCAAACTGCTTGAGCGCCTCAATCACCCGCTCGACCGTGGAAGGCTGGGCCAGCGCCACGTAATGCGTGGTCATCAGGGCGCCGGCCGTATTCTCCTCGAACCCCAGAAGATCTTTGATCTCTTCGGCGCCCTCTTTTTCCATGCCGGCCAGCAGTCTGGCGGAGGTTTCAGGCGGCAGCTCCTGGAGAACGTCGGCGGCTTCATCGGGCGGCATCTCATCGATAATGTCAGCGGCCTTATCGGCGGGAATGCTTTGCAGCAGCGCCGCCTGCATGGCAGTGGGAATCTCGGAAATGGCCCGCGCGGCGGTCCCATGGTCAAGCGCCTCGATCACGGAGCGCTGTTCGTCGCGGCTCAAATCTTCCAGAATGTCCGCGATGTCCGCGGGATGAAGGCGCGCCAGCCGCTCGTAGGAAATGCGCAGCTTCAGGCGGCGGGCGGCGTCCGGCTCAATCAGGTTGACAAACTCCCAGCGAATGGTCGTGGAAGGAAGGAAGGCCGAGATTTTCCGGCTGGTATGTTTGGCCGTCAGCCCCTGGAGCAGCCGGCGCATGGCGGCCGCAAGGCCCACATTCACCGCCAGAATCCGCAACTCCGTGTGCCCGTTGGTGGGTTGGATATCCAGATCAATGTCATTGACGCGCACCACCTTGCGATGGTTGACGTCGATGACCTGCTGGTCGAGCACGTCTTTTTTGACCCGCAGCAGATCTCCAGCCGGCTTGTTGCGCCGGATCTCCTCCGCCGAAACGGTGGTCTGTGCGGCGCGCACGGAAATGGATTGCATCTGCTCGCGGGCAATATAGATCAGTTTCTTGTCCAGGGTGTCGACCAGATAGGCCGCAATGCGCAGCGAATTCTGGCTGGGATCGATTCCCAGGTCGATGATCCGCCCCAGGTATTCGCCCTTCACGTCATAGGCAGGCAAGTTTTGAAGTTCGGTAAAGTAAATCATCATAACCTCCCTTGCCGCCGCGCGGCACGGCTGAAGCTTGAACGCGCAGCGCCATCAAGGGCCCGCAAAAATCAAAAACCCCGTGTGAGCTGTTGCTCCCACGGGGCTAAAAAACTCCTCCAGCCCGATTTCCCGAGCCGGAGAACCTCCTGGTCTGAGCTTCAGCTCCACACAACGTACGCTCCTCATTCCCTTGAGGACAGCCACGTTAGGCAAAGCCTTAATCCGGCCATGCCTGCTGTACCCGTTGGCTCGTCTCCGAGTTTCCGGGCAGTGGCTTGTGTTTGCGTGGTAACCTCGCCTAACGAGGTCTATCCTTACTTTTGTATCGCCCGTTTGCCTCCCAGCATCCACAAAAGTTCATATTTATTTTCGTCCAATCAGGCCCGAAGTCAAGAGAAAAGGCGCAGGGCCAGGCGTGATCCATGCCCGGATCAAACGGTTTCACGATGGGATGCCGGGCCTGGCCGCTTTTTAGACCTTGCGCCGTGGCGGCTACTTCACCTTTTTCCCCATGGCGTACTTGATGCCGTTGAGGAGCAGATGCTGATACCAGGGGCTTTGCCAGACGGCTTCTTCGTGGCCGAGCGCGGTGTAGAACACGCGGCCCTTGCCGTCGCGCCGGGTCCAGGCGAGCGGCCAGCCGTAGAAGCGGCGATGGATGCCGTTCTTGTGCATGCTGACCGAGTTTGGATCAAGGCGCAGCAGCACGTGCGAGGTCCGGTACTGGAAGTCCGCGATCTGATAGATTTCATCATCCACCTGGAACGATTTCCCCAGGAAACTGACGATGGGATTCGACGGGTCCACCACATCCACCGTCACCTGCTGGTGCCACGGGTGATCGTTGAAGTAGCCGCCGATCAATTCCAGGTAATCCTTCCACATGTAAAAAGTGTCGGTGGCGCTGTGGACGCCTACGAAGCCGTGGCCCGACTTGATGAAATCTATAAAGGCGGACTTCTCGGCTTCCGTCATGGGCAGTTCGCCCGTGGTGTAGAACATCACCGCGTCGTATTTCTTCAGGTTTTCGCGGGTAAACGATCCGACGTCCTGGGTGACCGTCGTGTCAAACAATCCGGAACGCTCGCCGATCTCCTTCACGATGGCTTCCGAAGGCAGCACGCTCGCGTGCTTGTAGCCGGCGGAAAGCGTCATGTAAAGCAGCCGTCCCTTATGCTGTCTTGCCAGAGCCTGCGGGCTCTCGCCAAGGAATCCTATGCCGACGACAATGCAAGATAAGACCACAATCGCAGTTCTACGCATCTCAACTCCTCTCGATGGAATAAATCGTAAATTCAGTTCAGGCCTGACGCCTTGTCATAAGCCCCAGCGCCGCCCGGCGTCACGCCCTGCCCACGCGCTGGGCGACGGTTTGCCCGGCCAGGGCTTTCGCGATCTCGCGGCAAAACGCCGGAAGATCGGTAGGCTGCCGGGACGTGATCAGGTTGCCGTCAACGGCTACTTCTTCGTCCACGTACTTGGCGCCCGCGTGAATCATGTCATCTTTAATGGCCCGGAAGCAAGTGGCCTTTTTGCCTCGAACGATGTCCGCCGACGTGAGCATCCAGCCGGCGTGGCAAATGGCTGCCACCACCTTGCCCGCGTTGTTCATGTCGCGCACAAATTTTACCATCCGCTCATCCTGGCGCAGGAAGTCGGGCGCCCAGCCGCCGGGGATCACCACGGCGTCAAAAGCCTCGGCGCTCGCTTGGCCAACCGATATATCGGCAACAACCGGGTAGCCTTTCTTGCTCTCATAAGTCTTTCCGGCTTCCGCGCCGACGGCGATGGTTTTCGCGCCATCTTCTCGGAAGCGCAGCAGCGGATACCAGACTTCCAGTTCCTGATATTGGTCGGCAACCAGCACCGCAATCGTTTTGCCTTTGAGGTCCATTGCGTTCTCCTTCATCAAACTGTCCCTTTGGTCCTATGTTATCAGGAGAGAAGGCGATGCAACAGCTTGTCAGCGCGTGATCACTGCCGCGAAGAAACCATCCATGCCGTCGAGGTCAGGGCGCGTATGGAAATAGCCGCGAGAATCGAACAAGGAGGCAAGATTCGGGAATTCTTCGGAAAGCTCCCGGCGCGAGAGCAATCGGCAGCCTGGAAATTCCGGCAGCACGCTTTCCACCACCTTCTCATTTTCCTCGGGCTCGAGCGAGCAGGTTGCGTAGACCAGCCGGCCTCCCCGAGCGAGCAGGCCGAGCGCGTTCAGAAGGATGCGGCTTTGAAGCTTCGCAAGCCTTGCGAGATCGCCGGGCGTAAGCCGCCACTTGATTTCCGGGTTCCGAGCGAGCGTACCTGTGCCCGAGCACGGAGCATCCACAAGGATTCGGTCGAACGTTTGCCGGAAGGGAAGTTCCTGCGACGCGTCAAGTTGCACAAGCTGGACTGGCTTCAGGTTGGTTGTGAGGCGCGGCAGGAGTTTTTTCATCGTGCGCAGGCGCGTGCGGCTTGTGTCGCAGGCCACGAGCAATCCGCCTGCAATGGCATCCGCCAGCAGGCTGGTTTTCATGCCCGGCGCGGCCGCGAGGTCCAGCACCCGCTGCCCTGGCCGGACGGCAACAAGCGAGGCCGCCAGTTGCGAGGCTTCATCCTGGATTGCCAAGCCCATCTCCAGGGCCAATTGCGAGTTCACGCCCTTGCCAGACCGAACGGCCAGCGCACCCGCCGCATAGCGTCCCTTGCGAACTGCGATGCTTTTCTCCGCAAGCCTTTCTTCGACAAGCGCCGGATCTTTGCACAGCGGAGTGATGCGCAGAGTCGTCGTGGGAATCTGAGTGCCGGCATGCGCCAAAGATGCGGCCGCTTCGCGCCCATAACAAGCTTCCCAGCGCGCCATCAGCCAGGAGGGAAGCGTGCGCTCAGCGCCGGCCAAGGCCGCTTTGTCGCGCTCACTCTCGTCGCGCCGTTCTGGCTGAACTTTAGAGGGCTCGCACTTGCGCAGCACGGCGTTCACCAGCCCAGAGGCAGAGCGCTTCCGGGCCAGCTTGGTCAGCTCCACCGATTCGTTCACGGCGGCCGACTTGGGAATTTTTTCAAGGAAGGCAATTTGATAAACACCCATCCGCAAAGCCGCGGCCACTTCGCGGTCGAAGGACCCGATGGTCTTTCCTGAAAGCTGCTTCAGCCGGAAGTCGATTTCTCCGCGCCAACGCAGCACGCCCATCACGATTTCCGTTGCGAGCGCGCGGTCGGCGTCGCTGAGCGCGGCGGCTTGCCGGCCCTCCAGCAAGTCCGCGGCAAAGGCCTTGCCGGAGTCAACCTGCACGAGGATTCCAAAGGCCGCCTTGCGCGCAGGTGAGACTTGCGCCGCGAGTTTCATCTCAGGAGCCAAGGCTTTCACCGGGCTTAACGCGCGCGCCGTTCATAAAGTCGCGCGCGGAAATACGCTTGCGGCCTTCAATCTGGACTTCTTCGAGGACCAGCAGCGTTCCGCCGCCCGCGGCCGCGGCCAGCGTGCCGCCCTCGGTTACAACCGTGCCGGGAGCATGCTTCGCGCCCCCCGAAGCCGCTATAGCTTGCGCGCGCCAGATGTGGAGATTCCTCCCGCGGAAAGTTGTATGTGCGCCCGGCCATGGAATGAGTCCGCGCACCCGAAGCGCAAGTTCTGGGGCCGGCTGGGTCCAGTCGATCCGCCCATCGCTCTTCTTAAGCCTTGGTGCGAGCGTCGCAAGGCTCGGATCCTGCGGTTTCGCAATAATTTCTCCCCGCTCGAGTTTGCGCAAGGTTTCGAGCATTAAGACTGCGCCCATCACGCTCAAGCGCTGGCCAAGCGACTCCGTGGTGTCGTCTTCCAGGATCGGCTCGCGCCTCACAAGAAGCATGTCGCCGGTGTCCATCCCCGCATCGATCTTCATGGTGGTGACGCCGGTTTCCTTTTCGCCGCGAATGATGGCCCAGGCAATCGGCGCGGCCCCGCGATACTTGGGCAGGATGGAGCCGTGCAGGTTGATGCACCCGAGGCGCGGCAGATCAATCATCCACTGAGGAACGATGTGGCCGTAGGCAACCACCACGATGGCGTCAGGACGATATTTCGAAAGGAAGGCTTGGACTTCCGGGACTTTCAGTTTGGCCGGCTGATAGACTTCAATGCCGTGCCTTTGCGCCGCTTCCTTGACGGGCGAAGGCTGCACCTTGTGGCCGCGGCCGCGCGGCTCATCCGGATTCGTCACCACCAGTTGAGGAACCAACTGCCCGGCGATCAGCTTTTCAAGCGTGGGAACTGCGAATTGAGGCGTGCCGCAAAAGATCAGGTTCATCCGAGGCGTCCGATAGAAACAGGCGGTAGCCGCTTAAGGAATCGGCCTTCCAATCCATGCTACCACTCTCCCGCCTTGGCCATTTTCCGGATTTTGCGTTTGATGGACTCGCGCTTGAGGTGCGTAAGATGGGAAATGAAGAGCATTCCATTCAAGTGATCGGTTTCATGGCAGAAGGCGCGGGCCAGCAGGCCTTCCCCGGACAAGGTAATCTCCTGGCCGGTAACGTCTTGCGCCCGGACCGTGGCGCGCAGCGGGCGCGGCGTCTTGGCCCGGAAATCCGGAAGGCTCAGGCAGCCTTCTTCCTGCACCTGTTCTTCTTCGACGGAGATGATCACGGGGTTCGCCAGAACCAGTCTTGCGTTCGGGTCCTGGCCGGAGGTGATATCGATGACGCAAAGCCTTTTGGCAATGCCGATCTGCGGAGCCGCAAGGCCCACGCCGTTCGCCGCGTACATGGTTTCAAACATGTCCGTCACAAGCTTCTTGAGCTCGCCGTCGAATTCGGTCACCGGCCCGGCCGGCTTTTCCAGAACTTCCTGTCCGTATTTGACAATGGGATAGATCATTTTTCTATTTAGAATCAGATGAAGTGAGAGACTGCTGCGTAACAAACTTTTTCAAGATAGCGTTTCGAAGCCACGCCGGCGGATGGCCACTCTAACTAAAACCGGCGGACCTGTTCAAGGTACGCGTCAAAATTTCGCCGCGCCTCCTGGAGTGAATCGCCGCCGAATTTTTCGAGGAACGACCGCGCCAGCACCAACGCCACCATGGCTTCTCCCACCACGCCTGCCGCCGGAACCACGCAGACGTCGGAACGCTCGTAGGCCGCCTTGACGGTTTCGCGGGTTGAAAAATCCACCGACTCAAGCGGGCGCCGCAGCGTGGAAATGGGTTTCAAATAACCCCGCACGATGATTTCCTCGCCGTTCGTCATTCCGCCTTCCAGGCCGCCGGCCCGGTTGGATTTTCTGATAAAGCTGTGGCGTCCCCGGTCGTATCCGATTTCATCGTGAACGCCGGAGCCCGGCGTCGCGGCGTTCGCGATGCCGCTGCCGATCTCGGCCGCTTTCACGGCTTGAATGGACATCACGGCCTGCGCCAGTTGGCCGTCCAGCTTTTCGTCCCACTGCGCGTAAGAGCCCAGTCCTGCCGGTACTCCCCGCGCGATCACTTCAAACGTGCCGCCCACGGTGTCGCGAGCTTCGGTGGCCTTGTCGACTTCCTCCTTCATGCGGGCCTCTACATCCTTATCCACGCAGTTCAGGAGGATTTCTTCGACGTCCCGCAGCGCCAGTACGCGATCAAACGGAACATTTTCTTCAGGAAGCGCAACCTTGCCAAGCGCCACCGTGTGGCCGGCAATCTCGATGCCGAATTCCTTCAGAAACAGCTTGGCCAGGGCCCCCACCGCAACTCGGGCGGCCGTTTCGCGCGCGCTCGCGCGTTCAAGCACGTAACGCGCGTCGGCGAAATCGTACTTCAAGCAGCCGGCCAGATCGGCGTGGCCCGGCCGCGGCGACTTCACCGCCTTATACTTTTCGCGGGTTTCGGGCAGATCTTCCACTGACATCGATTCCTGCCAGTTTTTCCAGTCGCGGTTTTCGATCAGGATGGCGATGGGCGAACCAATCGTCTCACCGTGGCGGACGCCGGAAAGAAACTGTGCAGTGTCGGACTCAATCTTCATCCGCCCGCCGCGCCCGTAACCTCCCATACGCCGCTTCAACT
>JAJYHU010000388.1 GCA_021784615.1 Acidobacteriota bacterium
CAGGCTGGGAATAGAATTTGCCCATCAATATCCTTAAGAGCGCTACAGACGTCCTGGAAGAGTTGTCAACAGCGATCGTCTCGATTTCCTTGACGGGTACTTTGCTGTACAGGAGAACGCTCTTTACTTCGCCCTTTGAGGCAATTGCGAGCCCCGGGAGTATCTGGAGGCGCTCAATGCGCTGGTATTCGATGGACGGGATGATACCGATATCGACTTCCCGGCGGCGCACGGCTTCAGCACACACTGCAGGAATGGTGAATTCGAGATCGTACTTTCCTTTTTGCCCGCCTCGCAGCATTCCCCAGATCAGTGGAACTGTATTGAGGTACTGAACAACGGAAACTTTGGGCGTCTGGATCGTAGCCATAGGAGTCCATTCTTAACTTGCGTAAATACAATTATATATCCTTTGGGGTTGCCGGAGAGCCTGCCCGCAGGGTTAATGGTTCCAGTCGTTCTCTCATCGTGCTGGAGGGAGACTTAGGCTTTTGGATGAGCTTTGTCGTAAACCTCCATCAAGTGCTTGATGGACACCTGCGTGTATTTTTGTGTTGTCGCCAGGCTTTTGTGGCCCAGCATTTCCTGGATAGCGCGCAGGTCCGCTCCCTCCGCCAGCAAATGGGACGCGAAGGCGTGGCGCAAGGAGTGGGGGCTGACTTTTACGTTGGGTCCAAATGTCAGCACGTATTGCTTGAGAAGACGGTCCACGGAGCGGGTGGTGAGCCGCTGGCCGCGCACATTCAAAAACAACGCCGCGCTGCCGGTTCGCGTTTCACGCAAAAGCCTTTCCCGGAAAGGTAAGTAAGCTTCAAGCGCCATCTTGGCCTTTGAACCAAAAGGAACAATTCTCTCTTTGGAGCCTTTTCCGCGCACCAACACAAAGGAGTCTCCAAAATTAACGTTGCGTAAGTCAAGCCCCGCCAGTTCGCTGACCCGCAAACCGGAGGCGTATAACAACTCCATAATCGCACGGTCGCGGAGCATGACGGGACCGCCGACCTCGGCGGCTTGCGCCACACGGTCGAGGAAGGTGTTCATCTCTTCCTCAGTCATGATCCGCGGGAGCTTTTTGTCCAGTTTGGGTGTTGAAACGGCTGCCGCGGGATTTTCAGCCAGAAGATGCTCTCTGCTGAGGAATTTGAAGAATGCGCGAACGGCGGCGAGCTTCCTGGCAATGGATGCTTTTTCTTCTTCCTTTTGGAAAAGAAACGCCAGAAAACCACGGATATGATGCGCGTTGATCGATTTAACGTCTATTCTGGCTTCCTTATTCTCTACTGCCAGGAAATTGCGAAATTGGATGAGATCGCTGCGGTAATTCCGGACCGTGTGCGGTGAAGCATTTCGCTCGTAGCGCAGATACTCGACGTAGCGTTCGATCAGCCTATCCATGAAATCAATCCGTCGTCTTGCCGGCCAAGGCCGTGGTGTCATAGGGGCTGTGAGCTTCACCAGTCGCCTCGGGAGGAAAGGCGAGCGGAAGTTCACCGAGCCAACTTGCAAGATCGGAAAGAGCACGCTGGCATTGACTCTCCCGGCGAGCCCGGCGGTCGCGCGCAACATGCCGTGGCAGTCCCTCGACGGACGGCAGAAGGTCAAAGGCAATGTTTGCCGGCTGATAATGATCGGGGTCGGCGTGGGTAATGTAATGGACCAGCGAGCCCAAGGCGGTTGTCCGGGGCGGCGGCGCAAAAGGTTTCTGCTGGATGCGGTGCGCAAGCGCCACGCCTGCCAGCAATCCCGTCGCAATGCACTCGACGTAGCCTTCCACTCCCGAGAGTTGTCCGGCAATAGAAACTTGCGGGGCGCACCGCAGGCTCAAGTCAGGTTCAAGAACTTTTGGCGCGTTGATGTATGTGTTGCGGTGGATTTGCCCCATGCGAACGAATTCCGCATTCTCCAGGCCCGGAATCATGCGGAGGATCCTCTTTTGCTCCGGGAATTTCAAATGATTCTGGAAACCCACCAGGTTGTAACTGGAGAAGCGCAGGTTTTCCGAGCGAAGCTGCACCAGAGCATGGGGCCGCCGTCCGGTACTCGGGTCTAAGAGCCCCACCGGCCGCATGGGGCCAAAACGCAAAGTGTCATAGCCTCTTCGCGCCAGTTCCTCAATGGGAAGACATGCCTCAAAATACTTCCGGTCCTCAAACTCATGGGCTTCGACGTCCTCGGCACCCATCAGCGCCTCGTAGAAAGCACGATATTCATTCTCGTCCATGGGGCAGTTCAGGTAATCCTCGCCGCCCTTGCCGTAGCGCGACGCCCGGAAGATGCGCTCCATGTTCAGTGTTTCAGCATCAACAATCGGGCTGATGGAATCATAAAAAGCCAGGCTCTCGGAGCCCGTAAGCCGCTGTAGGCTGCCGGCCAACGCATCGGAAGTCAGCGGGCCGGAAGCCATCAACATGGGCCCGTCTTGCACAATTTTTCTGATCTCTTCGCGGCGCAATTCGATGAGCGGATGGCCTTCAATCGCCCTGGTCGCCGCGGAAGAAAATTGGTCACGGTCCACTGTAAGCGCCGACCCGCCCGGCACGGAGCATTCACCCGCCACGCGCAGCAAAAAAGACCCTGCGCGGCGCAACTCTTCCTTTAGCAGCCATGATGCTGCGCCCGGTGTGTTGGACTTGAGCGAATTGCTGCAAACCAACTCCGCCAGTCGATCGCTCTTGTGGGCTGGCGTCGGGTGTTGCGGCCGCATCTCGTAGAGCGCCACCGGAACTCCACGCTCAGCGAGCTGCCACGCCGCCTCGCTTCCCGCCAGCCCTCCTCCGGCAATGATGACTTTGGTTTCCATGTTGCTTCTGAAGATTATAGCAACCGGGAAACAGAGAGCGGGAAAACACTTGGGGAGATCTCGTCAGGAAAGGCAAGCGATGTGATTTGAGGATGCAAGCGGCGTGCCCGCGTTGCCGCCTACGGCCGGACGCCCGGAATTTCCAGCCGGATTCGATAGACGCTGGTGGAAGCCGTGATGTAGAGGGTTTTCCCATCCGTGCCGCCCCAGTTGCAATTTGCGACCTTTTCCGGCAGTTTGATGGTCCCGATGTGTTTCCCATCGGGCGAAATGATCCAAAGCCCGGCCGGGCCAGCACCGTAAAGATTTCCATCCTTGTCCACCTTGATGCCATCGGGAGAGCCGATGCCTTGGCTTGCGGAGGCGCTACAGAAGACCGTGCCGTTCGTAACCGAACCATCCGGCTTGACGTCGTAGCGCATCCAGACCATGTGCTTTGGATCGGAAACGGAAACGTAGAGATACTTCTCATCCGGCGAAAACGCGATGCCGTTAGGCCGGGTCAAATCTTTGATCAGAAGTTGCAACTTCCGGTTATCGGGCCGCGCGCCGGTAGGAACCGAGCTTGCCGCCGGCAGGCGGAAGACGCCGTTGAAGGACAGCTGTTTAAGCGGGTCGTGATCGCTCTGCGTGGGCAGACCGTAGGGCGGATCGGTAAAGTAGAGTGATCCATCCGATCTGTAGACGAGGTCGTTGGGGCTGTTCAACCGCTTGCCGTGATACCGGTCAACAAGGACCGTCAACTTTGCTCCCGGATCGAGCGATTCCAGCCGGAAGATGTCCCGGCGCGCGTGCCCCGCCACGGTAAGCCGGCCTTCCTTGTCGAGCGTCATGCCGTTTGATCCCGGCTCGGGCCCTGCATAAGGCTTTCTGCCATGATAGCCGCTGGGATACAGAAAGACGGTGACCCCTTTGCCAGGAATCCATTCCATGATGCTGTTGTGATAAATCGCCGCGAACAGCAGGCGTCCGCTATGAACCCAAATGGGGCCCTCCGTCCATCCAAAACCGGTGGAGACTCTTTCAACTTTGGCATGGAGCGGAACGATGGTATCGAGCGCAGGATCGAGCTTCTCAACCGTCCCGAAGGCTTCAGCAGGCTGTTGCGTCGGCTTCTTTTGCTTTCCCGGGGAACAGCCCATTGCGATTCCGACGACAAACAGGCTTACGAGCGCGCGGCTTTTCATGGCAGGGATTCTACTCTTGCGCCTTTTTTAAGGAAACTGGCCCTGCGCAGGGAGGCGCCCTTTGCAAAAAGCCATGCCAGAAACAATGCAGTAGGAGTATCAACAGACACACCCCGCGGGCAGAGGCCTTTACCAGGACAAGCTTGCCTCCCATTTCAGCGTGAGCATCCAGTTTGCAACCTGACAGGCCATTGCTCTGAAACCACAGCGGCGGCGAACCTTAATGAGCGGCGGCGCCGCTATGTTGGTGCGATTTCACCTGTTGTTCGTATAGGTGCTGCCATTCCTGGCGCTTCTTCAAGACGAACTGTTTGGCGTCTTCGAACGACTTGAAGGGACGCTTTCCCTTGATTACGTTGCAAGGCTGGCAGCAGGTTACGAGATTGTCCATCCTCCGGGCGCCACCTCTCGCGTGCGGGTGAACATGATCGATGGTAAGGGTCATCCAGTTGGCGAACTGGTGCAAGCCGTCCAATCCGCAATATTGGCATTGGAAATGGTCACGTCTGAAAATCTTCATTGCTTCGTCACGCGCTATGTGTGGAGCAGGACCTGTGAAGAACTTCTTGATTGATTTGATGGGCATAGCTCCTCCTGTTGAACCTGATGGAATATCTCGACGCTTTCGCTTTTGCTGCGGTTCATGGCCACGAAAGAACCCTCGCTTCCGTCAGCCTTCAGAGGCTTTTGAATTCATTTTACTCCTGATTCTTCATTTTTCCAACGGCAACAGGGCCCTTGACACCCGGCGACGCGGCCGCTGCAAGCGTGGGCCGAATCCGGCTCAGATTGGCAAGGAAACCCGGAAGGCAGTCCCCTGGCCCGGTTCGCTTGAAAAGTCAATCGAACCGTTGTGAAGTTGGATGATCCGGTAGACCATCGCCAAGCCCACACCGGAGCCTCCGGGCTTGGTACTGAAGTAGAGCGAGAAGATTTTAGACCGCAGTTCCGAGGGAATCCCAACGCCCTCGTCGGCAATTTGCAGTTCGACGTGCTGCCCCAGCTTGCGAGGTGTAATTTTTAGCTGGCCGCCGGAAGGCATGGCCTGGCAGCCATTCAGCACAAGGTTAAGAAGCGCCTGCTTCATCAAATCGCGGTCCAGCCAAACCTTGGGCACGGAGCCGTCCTCCTCAAGCTCCAACTGGACTGAGTTCTGCTGCGCCTGGGGCTCCGCCAGCGTAAATACTTCCCGCACCAGGAGGGACAGGTCCGTTTCGCTGGGGTGCAGTTCGACCGGGCGCGTGAAATCGAGGAACGTCTTGACGACCCGGTCGAGACGCCGGATCTCCGATGAAAGCGTGTCGAGCTGGGGTTTAACGACGGCCCCTTCGTCCGCGAGTTTGGTCCTAAGGAGTTCGAGTTGCAGAACCATGGCGTTGAGAGGGTTTTTGACCTCGTGCGCGATGCCGGAGGTGATCCGGCCGAGAGCCGCCAGCTTGGTTGCCAGGTCGATTTGGTCTTCCAGTTGGGCTCGCGTGCCGGCATCCCGGATCGTGACCAGCGCGCCAACGGGTTCACCTTGCGTCTCAGCAAACTGCACGCTGGCAGCAATTCGGGGGGAGGCCTCGGCCCTTTCTTCATCGGGAGATTCCCAGAAAACGGGTTTTCGCGTCAGAAACGCCTCGCGCAGGGTCCGGTCAATGGGACGATCGGTGCCAAAAATGTCCAGCGCAGAACGATGCAGGAGCATCTCCGGTGGCGCGCCCATAAAGCGCGTGACGGCTGGAGTGGCCAAAACCAGTTGATCCTGGCGGTCGAACAGCAAAAGGCCGTCGGCGAGGTTGGCGAACAGTTGGTCGAGGTTTTCTTTGAGTTTGAGGAAGGCCGCTTTCTCTCCTCTCATCTGTTCACCGAGTAGGTTTAGCTTAGAAGAAAGAATGCCCCACTCGTCCTTGCGGTTGATTCTTAAAGGCTCCGTATATTCGCCGCGGGCCATTTGCTCGACGCTGTGTGAGATGGTCTTCAGGGGGCGTAGCAGGCGGAAAGAGAGCAGGCTGGCGAACGCTGTGGCCATGATGATCGCCAGGACTGCCAGGAGAAGCGCCCGATGCAATTCCGGCGTCAGCTGGTTGGCAACGAACAGCGTTGAAACGCCCACGTGAATTTTGCCGAAAGGTTTGCCGCCGACTTCGATCGGCAAACCGATTTCATAAACTCTTTGCGGCCCATAGATAACCCGCAACTGCTGCATTGCGCTCGAGTCGAGGAGCTGGCTGAAGGGAGTTCCGGGGGAAAACGCAGTGCCAATTTCCGCCGGATCGTTGTGGACAAGAATGATCCCTTTGGTATCCGTTATCGCCACGTAATACGTGGTGGCTGAATAGCCCACCGCCGATTCGATCGTGGATGTGAGGCCGGGGTCCTGGGCAAGTCGCGTTTGGATAAATTGCAGGACGGCTTCGGAATCCGTGGGTTTGATGCCGGGCGGAAGATGGCTTTGCGCCAGAACGGTTTGGGCCTGGTGGTAAACCTCGTCGGCGACATACTGCCCGCGGCGCTCCACATTGGCAAGCGCATCTCGGGTGAGGCTGCTGAGGTAAACAGCGGATATCACCACCACCACCAGGAGCACGATCACACCTGTCAGCGCCGTCAGCTTAGCTTTGAGGCTTAGCCTCATATTCTTTCAGCTTGTTATGGAGGGTTTTCAGGCTGATCCCCAGCATCTCGGCCGCTCGCGTCTTATTGTTTCCAGTAAAGGCCAGAGTCTCAAAGATCAACCGGCGTTCAGCTTCTCCCACGCTCATTCCCGGGCGGAGATGACGTTCATCACCCATGTCTGCCGAGGCCGTGCGGCCGAAATCGGCAGGAAGATTTTCAGTTCGCAGCACCTCCCCGGTGTTCAGAACCATCATGCGCTCCAGCGTGTTGCGGAGTTCGCGGACGTTGCCCGGCCATGAATAGTGCCGAAAGGCGTCCATCAAACGATCGTCGATGGCTTTGACGTTGCACTGGTGTTTGCGATTCAGTTCTTCAATGAGGGCTTGGGTCAAAGGTTCAAGATCGTCCAGATGATCCCGCAGCGGCGGCATGGCAATTTGAACGACGTTCAGGCGAAAGTACAGGTCGCTGCGGAGTAGCCCCTTGCTGACAGCATCTTCAGGAACTTTGTTGGTCGCTGCAAGAACCCGGACATCCACGGAAATTTCGCTTTTGCTTCCCAAGCGGCGAAGTTTGGAATCCTCCAGCACCCGCAAGAGCTTGGCCTGGGTCTGCGCCGGCATCTCACCAATTTCGTCCAACATTAGGGTGCCGCTGTCCGCCAGTTCAAAGCAGCCCATGCGCCGCTCGACGGCTCCTGTAAAGGCGCCTCTCTCATGCCCGAATATTTCACTTTCCATCAGCGTTTCCGGGATGGCTGCGCAGTTGACGGCCACAAAAGGCCTTCCCTTGCGGGGGCTGAGTTCGTGGATGGTCCGGGCGGCAAGTTCTTTGCCGGTTCCGCTTTCGCCGATAATCAACACTCCGGCGCGGGAGGGCGCCACCGCTGCGATGGTTGACATGACTTCCTGCATCTTTTTCGACCGGCCCACCAGGTGTCCCAGGAAGCCGGCGTCACGGAGGCGCCGCTGAGCAATCTCCAGCTGAAGGGCGTTTTCGCGGCGCTCGACACAATTGCGAAGCTCAACCTGAAGGCGCTTTGGGTTGACCGGTTTCTCCAGAAAGTTGAACGCTCCGAGCTTGGTGGCTTCGACAGCTTCCTCAATCGTTCCCTGTCCCGTGAGCATCATGAACGTAATCTCGGGCCGTGAATCCCGGACTTGTTTGAGAAGACCCATGCCATCGACGTCCGGCATCCGCAAATCCGAGATCACGATGGAAGGCGCGAACGAACAAATCTTCTCGATGGCCTGTTGTCCGTTCGCGGCGATGTCGGTTTCGTAGCCCCACGCGGTCAGCAGTTCAGCCAATCCCTGCCGGGCGCTTAGTTCATCATCCACAACCAGAATTCTTGCTCTGCCAGGCACTTTAAACCCCCTCTCGTCAATATAGTACATTCCTTGGGCGGAAGGTCGAAAAACAACCGGAACAAATATCCGGCTTTTCCGCCGGCCCCGGAATGAAGGAACTGCAAGTTCGGGCCGAGGACGTTCTTTTCCGCAGGGAACGCGTGGCGCAATTCCCTTTTCGGAAAAGGCCTGCCGGATCGAGTTCCATCTTGGGATTTGCTTTGACTTTGTGAAGGCGTCGTTTTTATACTGAGCACGCTTGTTTCGATTGGACCAGCGTTCGACGGGCGCACAAGATATGGATGAACATATCCTGATCGCATCCCAGGAGAAATCCTGCCGGGATCTATGTGTCGAAGCTGCAGGGCATCTGGGCCTTGCGGTCTCGCCTGCCGAGTCTGCCCGTAACGCTCTCGATATCCTCAACGCCGGCGGCATCGACATGGTCCTCGTGGACGCGCAAATGCCGGGCCTTAGCGTGGTCGAACAATTGAAGTCCGCCCGAAGCAATTCACCGGGAACCGACGTCGTCGTCATGACCAATTCTGCGGAAGTTGGACTGGTCCACGAGGTCGCCAAACAATACGCCTGCGAATACATCGTTCGTCCATTCGGGGCGGCGGACCTTGAGCGGCTGCTCGATCGGGTCATCCAAAAGAGGCAATTATGCGCAGAGAATCGCTTGCTCCGCGAGCAACTTGAGACCCGGCGCGGGATGGGAACTCTTATTGGTTCCTCCGCGAAGATGCAGCGGATCTATGAAATGATATTGAAAGTTGCGGCCAAGCGGCACCCCGTGCTGGTGTTGGGAGAAAGCGGGACTGGGAAAGAATTGGTTGCCCATGCCATTCACGCTTACGGGCCTTGGCGCGACCTGCCCTTTGTCCCGGTCGATTGCGGCTCCTTGTCTTCGACGCTCATTGAGAGTGAGCTGTTTGGCCATGTCCGGGGAGCCTTCACGGGCGCCAACCAGAACCGGTCCGGCCTGCTGGTAACTGGAGGGAAGGGAACCGTTTTCCTGGACGAGATCGCGGAACTCCCCGTGGAACTCCAATCGAAGCTGCTGCGAGCCATTCAGGAG
>JAJYHU010000008.1 GCA_021784615.1 Acidobacteriota bacterium
GCTCAACTCCTCTTCCCCCGCCACGGGACGCAACTGGCAGATCTTTTCGTTGATCTCCAGAAGCCGGCTGCCGAACTCACGGAAGCGATGATATTCGTCCACCTCGCACTCAGCTTTGGCTCCGGCCGGCCGCGGTTGCGTTTTGTTTTCTGCAACGATACACTACGCGCGCAAGAAGAAACTCCCGAGCGCGGGGAGACCATTCCAAAGTCCGCACACCGTGGGGTTCCAAGTTCCGTAGAGCATAAGGAGGAACAAATCATGCAGATGGCCCATCGGCGTATGTCCAGCGTGATCGCCTTTTTTCTGATCTGGGTTTTCATACCTGCTGTTTTGTGGAGCGCGGGCTTGCGCGCGGGCGCGGCGAAAGTTTCGATCACGCCGGACGTCCATGCAAGCAAAGTTTACATCGCGGGGTTCGGCTCCAATCGAGTCTCGACCGGCGTCCACGACAACCTTTACGCACGCTGTCTGGCGATCGGCGCCGGACATAAGACGCTGGTCGTCTGCGCGGCGGACCTGATTGGGATCTTCTACCTAGACGTCCTCAAGGTCCGCTCCAAAGTCGAAGCGCGGCTGCCGGAAGTGACGCAGGTGATTGTGGCCTCAACCCACGACCACGAAGGCCCGGACACGATGGGCCTGTGGGGGCCGGGGCCGCTCAAGTCAGGCGTGGACCTCCATTATCTGAACGAGGTGGACAACCGCATCGCCGAGGCGGCGGTTCAGGCGGCGACGAACATGCAAGAGGCCCGCATGACCCTAGCGCGCGATCATTCGCCTCTGCTCGCGCTCCTTCAGGATGACAACCGGCCTCCTTACGTAAAGGACCCTTACCTGTTTGCGATGCACCTTAGTTCCGCCGCCACCGGCAAGCCCATCGCCACCCTCGTCAATTGGGCCGACCATCCGGAAACGCTCGGCAGCACAAATACCCAAATCACCGCGGACTACCCTCACTGGCTTTGCCAATACGTCGAAAACCACGGTGGGGGCATGGCGCTGTTCGTCAACGGCCCCATCGGCGGCCTGCTTTCAACACTGGGGCCACAAGTGGCGCTGCTGGACCCGGCCACCGGGCAGGTGGCGCAGGATGGAACGTGGGAGAAAGCCAAGCTGACCGGAACGATGGTCGGCGAATTGGCCATGCGCTCGCTGGCGCTGCGCGGCCGCCCTTTTAGCGTTGATTCCCTGGTGATCCGGAAAGCAGTGATCGACATTCCTCTCAGCAATGAAGGGTTCCGATTGGATGCGGGCATGGGAGTTTTTGGCGGGTCGCGGCCGGTCTATACCCACGGGCGCCTTGATCCGACCACTGTGGAAAAGCCGGCTTCGTTTCTGATTCACTTGGTCCAAAGTTACTCGGGCAGCGCCGTTGATACGAAAGCGATCGAGCAGCAACTGGGCGGACTGAAGAGCGCGAAATACGCTACCGGACAGGATCTGCGGTCAGAAGTGGATTACGTCGAGCTGCTGGAAAAGAAACACGTGGTTGCCGAGATTGCCACGGTTCCGGGAGAAATTTATCCGGAGATCGTCAATGGCGGCATCACGCGTTATCCCGGCGCCGACTTTCCCCATGCGGCCTTTGAACCGACGCTGCGGCCCCATTTCAAAAGTGAATATCAGTTCGTCTTCGGCCTCGCCAACGACGAGATTGGCTACATTATCCCCAAGGCGGAGTGGGACAACAAACCGCCGTGGCTACAAAATCGATCCCACCGGTGGTACGGAGAAGTCAACTCGGTCGGGCCGGAAACAGCCGGCATAGTAACCAAAGCCCTGGTGCGACTGATGGAGGGAAATTAGCTTCTCGGATTCTGCCCAAACGCGGGTGCTGATAGCAAAGAAACCAGCGCGTCCGGAGCTTCGCAGATTGCCTTGTCAACGAAGATTCTGTTATAAATCTAACTTTCGCGGTGAGAAGGATTTCGCATGTTTGCTCTGCTCTCACTCAGCAGGGCCGCTCGATTCCGTCACGCCCATTCATCCGCCTGAAGAGCCGGCAACCTGAGGATTGCCAAAAATGAAAATCACGAAGATCTCGACGACCGTTGTTAATGCTCGGATGAGAAACTGGGTCTTTGTCAAAGTGGAAACCGACCAGCCCGGGCTCTACGGATGGGGCGAAGCAACCCTCGAATGGAAAACGAAATCGGTGGTGGGCGCCGTGGAAGATTTGTCCGCGCTGCTCATCGGCCAGGACCCGCGGCGCGTGGAACACCTTTGGCAGACGATGCACCGGCAATACTTCTGGCGCGGAGGCATCACCAACTTCAGCGCGCTGAGCGGCATCGACCAGGCGCTTTGGGATATCAAAGGCAAAGATCTCGGCAAGCCGGTTTGCGAACTGCTGGGTGGGCCAGTGCGCGATACGCTGCGCTTCTACGATCACCTGGGCGGCGGCTCGCTCGAGGGCATGTACAAAACCGGGGAGCCGGAAGACTTTGCAAGACTCATTCAGGAAAGCGTCAGCCGCGGATTCACCGCCGTCAAGGCCATGCCCATTCCCGTTGCCGAACTCGTCGAAAGCGCCGACGTGCTGAAGAAATCCGCGCGGTGCGTTGAAGCCATGCGCAAAGCCGTGGGCGACAAGATCGACATCATGCTGGACCTGCACGCGCGGACCACGGCCGCCGCCGCCATTCAGTTTGGCCGCATGCTGGCCGACTACAACCTCTACTGGTACGAGGAGCCCTGCTGGCCCGAGCACGTTGACGCACTGGTGGAAGTCTCGCGAGCGCTGCCTTTCCCCATCGCCACCGGAGAACGATTGGTGGGCCGATGGGAGTTCCGCGAGCTGATCGAGAAGCGCGCCGTCTCCGTGATTCAGCCGGACGTTTCCCACTGCGGCGGCATCAGCGAGGCTCGGCGCATCGCAGCCATGGCGGAGACCTACGGCATCAGCGTGGCGTGCCACAATCCGCAAGGACCGGTCAGCACCAGCGCCTCTCTCCAGGTGGGCTTTGCCACGCCGAACTACTTGATCCAGGAAGTCGTGCGGAAGGACGTACCGTGGCGCAACGACGTGGTCACGGAGCCGATCGGGATGGAGGGCGGGCTTGCCCACGCGCCCACCGCACCGGGCCTCGGCATCGACATCAATGAGGCGGAGGCCGCCAAGCATCCGTTCCAGCCCGAAGTCTACATGCCCTACTTCCACAAGGACGGCTCGGTGGCGGACTGGTAAAAAATGCCCGGTGTGGCGGGTTGAAACACAATTGCAAGCAAACGGAATTTTGGAGCGCATTGCAATTGCAAGTTATTGATAATACATAACTTAAAAATTTCTACCTTTTGACCGCAAAATCCCGCGCGTCCCACGGGGGGCGCAAGGCCCATGCCTAGCCTACATTAAGAGCGTATAGGGTGCGCGCGAGCAGATTCAGCGCGTTAAAGCGTGCTGTTTTTATTAAAAGTTCTCTAGTACCACCTTTAGACCGAAAGTTATAGAATAGGTGGCTATGCGAAAACCTTTGCTTCTGGCCTTAAGTCTTCTTGGGCTGTTTATCTCCTTATACCTTTTGTGGGTTTATACATCTCCTTCCAGCCCGATGGTGTGCTTCGGCGGAGGGTGTGACGTCGCGCGAGCCAGCTCATACTCTCACCTGCTCGGGATTCCGTTACCCGTCTTTGGCGTTGTGATGTATGCGTTCCTGGTACTGTTGGTCTTTATTCATCCCTTACTCCCCGTTTCAGTGGCGCGATGGACAGAGTACGCGGTTGTCTTGGTTTCGGGGGTCGGGTTTCTTTCCTCGCTATACTTAACGGGAGTTGAGGCCTTTGTTCTTCATGCGTGGTGCGTGTGGTGCGTTACGTCCGCGGTTTCGGTGACCGGAATTTTTGCTCTTTCCTTGGTCGACATTTTCCGGCCGGCCCCTTCGCTCGAGGCCGCGGAAGCTCTCAAAGTCGTGCAGACGAATTTTGCATTAATCTTGTTTGGTTTTGTGCTGGCGGTTCCTTCTTTTATCCTGCTGAGCCGCCATGGGAGCTTCCCTGTTAGTAAGCCACCTTCTGTTCAGACAGTTGAGGCGCACCTGGTCCGGCCGGATACCCATTTTTATGGTGACCCTCACGCGCGCGTTACCGTGGTGGAGTTTGGGGATTTCCAATGTCCGGCATGCCGGCAGGCGGAGGAGGCTGCCCGGGAGATTCGCCAAAAGTACGGCGACAGGATCCGGTTTGCTTTTCGGCAATTTCCCCTTCAGGCTCTTCACGCCCATTCTGAGAAGGCTGCCGAGGCCAGCGAATGTGCCGCCCGGCAGGGCAAATTCTGGCAGGCGGTGGACAAGTTTTACGCCAACCAGGATGATCTGAGTATGCCTGCCCTCAGCCGGTACGCCTCTGAATTGGGGCTGAATTCCAGGGAGTTTGTTGAATGCCTTCAGAAAGGGCAGATGGCCTCGCGGGTCGCGCAAGATATCGAAGACGGGCGTGCGCTGGGAGTTCATGCGACCCCAACATTTTTTATCGATGGCAGGATGATCGTGGGTCCCATCCAATATTCCCAATTCACGCAACTGATCGAAAATGAACTTCAGAGTAAAGGAAGTGAGCAGGCGGGTGAGACACATCCGTCAAGTTCCGCTTTGACTTCAAAGCAAGCGACGGAATCGACGCCAGCAGGAAAGAAAACCGCGACAGGGAAAAAGCCAACGTCAGAAGGCAGTGAAACAATGCGGGTTTTGGGCGTCGGCTCTCAAAACCTTCTTGCCGCATCCCAGAACTCCGGTACTGCTTGCAGTGAAGCCGAAGCCAAAAAACGGCAGCCTACGATGATCCGAACCGCACAGGCCGAGGCGCTTTTGAAGGACGCTTCCCATGCCCTTTTTGTCGATGTCCGCTCCGCAAAGGACTACAGAGCAGGTCATATCCCTGGAGCCATCAACCTGCCAATTGGCAGTTTTGAGCAAGAATGGCGGCAGTTGCCCAAGGATAAAACGATCGTGCTTTACGAAAGCGGCCGTTCGAGCGGGGACATCTGCGCAGCCAGCCGGGCGGCGGGCCGAATCCTGCTGGCTCAGGGTTATGGCACAAACGACGTGAAAGTGTATCAGGATGGCTTGGCGAGCTGGCAAAAAGCCGGTCTACCACTCAAGCGCTAAGAAGACACCCCGAACGTTTCAGCGCCTCGGCTAACTCCTTGCTTTTCAAAGAGGAGCAAGGACAATCTGGGCGTCCAGCGCAGCGAACCTTCCTGATCGAAACTTGCACCCAACTTGCCAGGGTTGGACTGGAAATAACTATAAGGTATTCCGTAACGCAACTTTTCCAGAGAAGACTTGGACTGCTCAAGGGCAAGGGGGCAGAACCTTGCCGGAAGAGTTTTGCCCAAGTTTGAAGCCGTTGGCTCGACACGACAAAGCCACGTTCCTAACTTAGACAGGGTTGGCGTTTTTTCCTGCCATCTTTGATCCTCGTCCTGCTTTTCCCCAAAGAAAAATTATTCACTCCGGCTCATTTTTTTTGTCCGGAGGCCGATAAATTGGACGTGGGGGGCTTCCGCATGAGCCTACCGCGATTCACCATCTCAAAAAGGGGCGAGGGGGGCTGTTCTGTCCTCGATTTCCATGCCATTTCTGATTGAGCACCTTATCGAGATTGTCTTTGTATCGTTTGTCGTTGTCCTCTTGGGGAATTGTTTTCTGATCGGGATTGCTCTGACTCGGCGGCAACGGAGACGGAAGTATTTTCACCGCATCGACGCGCTCCGGGAAAAGTACGGTCCCGTTGTGGCGGGGATTCTTTCCGGCCAAATCGCCTATGCACAGGGTCTCCAGGAATTGCGAGGTATCTCCGGATCCGACCGCATGGTGATGCTGGAACGGCTGTGCCTTGAGCAAAAAACCGCTCCCGGCCAGGAGCATGCTCTGGGGCGGCTTTCGGAGGACCTGGGGCTGGTCAAGATTTGGCAGCAAAGATTGATGGGACAGATTGATCCCGCCTCGCTCAAGGCCGCACTGGCCCATCCGGAGGGCTTGGTCGATCGGGTCAGCGCGCTCCAGTTCTTGATTCGCGCCAAGAGCGCGGAGAATCTGGGGGCGATCCACCATGAGCCAAGTTGGCCCTTGCTGGTGAAAACGCTCGAAGACCCTCATCCCGACTTGCAATCTGTAGCGGCCCGGGCGTTGTCGGAAATTCAGCATCCAGGAAGTTTTCCGGCCTTGGTGGCGCAGATGCACAAAGTGGTTCTCGAGTCGACCTCGGCTCTTTCTCTTCGGGCGATCAAAGCGGCGCTGATCAGTTTCCCGCTCGAAACCGCAGACGAGCTTTTGCCTTCCCTTCGCCATCCGAACCCCCGCGTTCGGTTTCTTTCCACCGACATCATCCGGGAAATGGTCGAGCGGGAAGCGGCAGGGAGGCCGGATTTCTTTTTGGACAAGCGAAACCTGGAACCCGGTCTGGCCGAAGTGTTTCTTGTGGAATTGCCCTTTGATGAGAATCCGGACGTTCGCGCCCGGGCGGCCCCGGTGATCTCCTATCTTGCTGACTCCCGGGCCCTTCCTCTTTTGCTGACCCTGCTTGAGGATGCCGCGTGGTTTGTCCGGCTTCATACCGTGCGGGCTTTGGCAAAACAAAGGTTTCTTCCGCAAGCAGGGCAGATTGCACGAACCCTCACGGATTCGAACTGGAGGGTACGGGAAGCGACCGTTCGGACGCTGCGGGGATTCGGCTCTGCGGGGCGGGAACGGCTTACGGAGCATTTTCTCGGCACCAGCGACCGCTACAGCCGGGAACAGATTGCCGATGAATTCCAGCGCGCAGGCTTGATTCCCGAACTTCTCTCGCAGTGTGCCGAAAACGGCAACGGCCGGGAAACCCGAGTGCTCAGTTCCTTGGCCGAAATGGGAAAGACCAGCTATATCGTGTCCGTGCTCACGCAGGGTAAGGGCAACGGCCGGCTGCGCAAAAGGTTTCTGCAAAAATTCGGGTGTTCGCCCGATCCGCAGATTCAACATTGGGTCGAAGAAGTTGCTCAACAAGAATCTGACTCTGAACTCAGGGCACTGGCTCAGGCGGCCCTGATTACCAACCATCAACACGGAGAGGGCTAACTGCATGGAAGTGTGGCGACAGATTTTCATTCATGGCATGAATATGTTCAACCTTTTCATCGTTTCCTATTTTTTCATTGGAAACGGTGTTTACACCCTGCTGATGGTTTTGTCCCTTGGGTCCGTATGGCTTTATAACCGGCGGCTGGCCTATCAGGGGATGGACGAGATCCGGGAATCTCCCGTGACGCCTCCGGTAACCATCATTATCCCGGCCTGGAACGAAGAGCAGATCATCCTCAAGACGACGGAGTCGATTCTGCAGACGGATTATCCCGAGTTGGAAGTGGTGGTCGTGGATGATGGGTCGAGCGACCGGACTCTGGAACGCTTGGTTAAGCGGTTTCAGCTGGTAAAAATGGATCTGATTTACCGTGCTCATATCCCGACCCGGGAGGTTCGGGGTTTTTATATGAATCCGGACCGGCCGAACTTTCTGGTGGTCAGCAAGGAAAATGGCGGCAAACCCGACGCCTTAAACGTTGGGCTTAACCTTTGCCGGACCCCGTATTTCTGCACACTCGACGCGGATTCCATTCTGGAGAACGACGCTTTGCTGCGCCTGATGCGTCCGGTGATTCGCTCTCCGATTAACACGGTGGCGAGCGGAGGGATTGTGCGTGTGCTGAACGGCTGCGAGGTTCGCGACGGCCGTGTCGTCAACATCGCCTTGCCGAAGTCCCGGCTGGAGCGTTTCCAGGTTGTCGAGTACCTGAGAAGTTTCCTGTTTGGACGCAAGATCGGAGATCTGCTGGGCGGCACTTTAATTGTTTCGGGGGCTTTTGCGATTTTTCACCGTGAAACCGTTCTTGACGTTGGTGGATTTGCGCACGACACAGTGACCGAGGACATGGACCTCATCGTCCAAATCCACCACTGGGCGGTTAAGAACCGGAGGCACCTCACCATGTCCTTTACCTCAGACCCGGTGTGCTGGACCGAATGTCCGGCGACGTTGAAGATGCTGGGCAAGCAGCGGCGCCGCTGGCAGATGGGTCTCTGCCAAACCCTGTGGAAACATTCGGAAATGCTGTTTAACCGCCGGTACGGCCTGGTTGGGAACTTCAGCTTTCCCTTTCACCTGTACGTAGAAGCGCTCGGGGCGGTGGCGGAGTTTCTGGGCTACTTCATGGTTCCCCTGGCCATTATTTTTTCCATGGTGCCTGCAACCCTTTACCTGCTCTTCGTCCTTCTCAGCCTGGCTTATGGAGGACTGCTCTCGGTGGGCGCCGTTCTTCTTGAGGAGCTGACTTACCGGCGGTACCCGGGATATCGCGACCTTGCCACCCTGCTGTGGTTTGCTTTGATTGAAAGCATCGGCTACCGCCAACTCGTCCTCTATTACCGCTTTGAAGGTGTGGTACGGTTTCTCACAGGCTTCCGGCGCTGGGAAAAAGTAACTCATGTTGGAGTCGCGAATTAGGTCCGCGGAATGGCTCTCCTCAAGAACCGAATCGGCCTTTCCTTGCTTCTCATTCTGGTCGCCGCCTACGTCTGGGAGTTCCATATGAAGCCGGTGAGCGGCCCTATCTACACGGCTGCGGTTAATGAGTATAAGAACGACCATTACGCGAAATCTTTAGAGCTTTTGGGGCGCGCCTACAAGATTGATCCCAATGACACAGGGGTTTTGACCCTGATGGGCTGGAACTACCTGAAATTGCGGCAGCCCAACCTTGCCCGTGAGAAATTCAGCCGGGCCTATGGTCTGGATCCGCAGGCTTCAGACACCATCCTGGGTTACGCAGAAACAGAAATTGACCTCAAAGACTACCCGAGAGCGTATCGGCTGTTGGACCTTCTTCGGAACCAGAGCGTGGACACGGCTGACGTGCATATGGCCTGGGGAGCCCTCTACCGGCGCACCGGCCGGAATCGTGACGCGGCCAGGGAGTTTGACCGTGTGCTGGCCCTTCGGCGCGGCGACTCTCTGGCGCTCGAAAAC
>JAJYHU010000055.1 GCA_021784615.1 Acidobacteriota bacterium
GATGCTTTGGATTGCCTTCGCGTCCGCCTTTTCCCTGCTGCTCGGCTACTCGCGCATTCCTTACGCGGCGGCGGCGGACGGAAACTTTTTCAAAGTGTTCGCCCGGCTGCATCCCAAGCACGACATCCCCCACGTGTCCCTGGTCACGCTGGGCGTGATCGCGGCGGGGTTCAGCCTGCTGCGCTTGCCGGAAGTAATCGTCAGCCTGGTCGCCACGCGCGTGCTGCTCCAGTATCTGCCGCAGGCAGTGGGATTTTTCGTTCTGCGCTTCAAGCAGCCCCACATGATGCGCCCTTTCAAGATGTGGTTCTATCCCATTCCCGGAATCATTTCTCTCCTGGGCTGGATTTACATCCTGGCGACCTCGGCCCACGGAGCGCTGGTTTTTGCTTTGGTCATCTTTGCCCTGGGAACAGCGGCTTATATGGCGCGGGCCCGCAAGCGCGGCGAATGGCCGTTTGTTGCGCGGGAGGCAGCCCGGCAGATCGGGATGTAGGGGCGGGCCTTGTGCCCGTCCTGGGCGCCCACGAGGGGCGCCCCTACAAACATCCTCCGGAACTGGTTTAAAACTTGGCTTCTTCCGGCACGTCAGGTTCCGTCCAAAGGATGATGGCCTGCGGGAGCGACGAAGCCACCAAAAACAGTAAAAGCAGAAGGAACGCCATCACTCTGTCTGCGGTGGCACGATTCAGATGGTCCGAGAACATGAAAATTACGAAAAGGCCGAATGCGTAATATTATGATGAAACGGAAGGCCTGGGCATACGCGGCGTTGCGTATCGCCACCTCGCGTTCATCTGGATCATACGGGTCGTGCGGCCCTGGCGTTAAGCCAAGACGAGTGATCTCAACCGAAGTCGGGCGGCCTCCAAGCGGTGTAACCTTCGTCAACTTAGGAAACCAGTACCATCGGGGGACAAGAATGAGCATCATGCCTGCAAGGTCAAAGAACTGGCGACCAAGGGGTCCTAATTCGTGGACCCACGAGGGCATCATCAGGAGTATCCCCTCAAATGCCACAAAGATTGTGTACGTGACCGCAACCAGCAGGCGGCGGTTCTTTTGCGGCGCCATCGAAATTCCCAGAATCGCAGGAGTGTTTAACATGGTGTCCCTCCCAACTTACTTCGAGTCGCCGGAAGGCGGCGTATTACGGTTGCCGTAAACCTCTTCGCTCAGCGGCCGGAAAGGCTGGCGCGAGAAGATGGCCTCAATCGGCAGGCCGAAATACTCGCTGATGCGAAAGGCCAGCTCCAGACTGGGCTTGAAGTCGCCTCGCTCGATGTAGCCGATGGTCTGGTAATTGACCTGGAGAGCGTTGGCGAGTGCGCCGCGGCTAAGGCCGCGTTCGGCGCGAAGAACAGCGATGCGGTTATAGAGCCTGTCGCCGTTGCGTGCATCAGAATTTTGGACTGACTCCATGTACAGAGTATTGTACTAATACAACAATTTGTAAAGTACTTTTATTGAGTGGTTTTTGGGGGTTCATGAGAAAAGTAGGCGCTATGTTACCGGTAGGGCTGTGTAGATTGCTGAAAAACGCCAGCCGTTATGCTAAGCCCGTTCGCTAAAAGCAGATTCCTCGCTTTGCTCGGAATGACGGGCGGACGGCCTGCTCAGGCAACGGCACGCCGCGTGAGAAGAAACATCCCCTCGTTGTGGACAATTTGGATGTCGTCTTGCTGGGGCTCGGGCGAAACGCCTGCCCGGTCTCCGTTGGCGGAGTCTTCCAGTAGTTTGCGTGCTTCCTGATAGCGCTTGTCTCCCGGCTTGAGACCTGCCCGCAGCATCCAATGGTTGAAAGAGCGGAGGCGGCGCTTGACGGTCTGGGAAACAGTTTCAAGCTCGAGCTTGTCGAACAAAGCCAGGTAAGTGGTCAGGCGCAGAGAAGCGGTGTGCGAAGGGTCGCGAATGACTTCGATCCGGTTATAGAGTTCGAATTTCGAGTCGCTTTCCGGGCCCAGCGGATCAATCAGCATCAGGCGCGCTTCCGGCTTCATCACTCGCACCATCTCCCGCAGAACGATCTCCGGTTTCTGAATATGGTGCATGGCGCACTGGCAGCTCACAAGGTCAAACGAGGCGTCGCCAAAGGGAATCTGCTCGGCCTCGCCGCGGCTGAAGCCGGCGTTTGCAATCCCGCGATCAGTTTGGAGGGCGCGAGCCCGGCGGACCATTTCGGCCGTCAGGTCGATGCCGTAGGCAAACAGCACCTTGGGCGCGAGCGCCAGAACAAAGGCTCCCGGCCCGCAGGCCACGTCCAGGGCTACAGCGTCAGGCTGCGGCTTCGAAAATTGGACTTTTTCCGCCGTGACCTCGGCTGAATCGCGCACCGCGAACTCGGCGAAGGCTTCCGCCGTTTTGGTAAACTGTTTCTCGACTTTGTCCTTGTGTTTCTGCGACATAGGCTCCTGCGAGAATTTTGAGTTGTTCGCCTTTCAATTCTGAATGTAATAGAATGACGCTTTTCAGGGAAGCGCAAAGATTTTTTTATGCCACAGGGTGGACTCTTCGATGCGGATGTTCTTAGAGAAGCGAGCGCAGCACCTTTGCCAAGCCGGGCGGGTGCATCTTGTGAAATCCGGAATCATCGCTTTACTCCTCTTATTTTTTGCAGTGCCTGCCGTTGCGGGGCAAAGCCCTGATTTCCGGCCGCCGGCTGTTCCTCTTGTGGCCGTTGATCCCTACTTCAGCATCTGGTCGTTTGCCAGCCATTTGACGTATGACTCGACGCGGCATTGGTCCGGCGCTCCCATGACGATGGAAAGCATCGTGCGCGTGGACGGCAAATCTTACCGCATCATGGGCATTCGGCCCTGGGTGGCGGCTCCGGCCCGGCAACTGGATCTTCAGGTGCTTCCCACGCGGACCCTCTATGATTTTGAGGCGGGAAACGTCCACATTCGCCTCACCTTCCTGACTCCCGATCTTCCCCGGCAGATCGATATCCTCAGCCGTCCGGTGACCTATCTCACCTGGCAGGTTCGCTCACTGGATGGCAAGCAGCATCAGGTGGAGATTTATTACGACAACACGGCGGAACTGGTGGTGAATACGCCGGAAGAAGCCGTGACGTGGGAAAGCGAAAGCGTCCCGGGCCTTCGCGTGCTGCGGATGGGGACTTCCGCCCAGCCGATTCTTGGCAGGGCCGGCGACCGCGTCCGCATCGACTGGGGTTATCTTTACGCGGCGGCGCCCCAGGAGGAATCTCTCCAGGCGACGGTTCTCTCGGAGCGAAAGGCAACGCAGGAATTTGTTTCGAAGGGCCAGTTGGACTCGCCCATGGACCTGCGCAAGCCGCGCGCCGCTGACGATGAATCTCCCGCGATGGCCTTTGCGTTCCATCTGGGCGCGGTGGGAGCTGAACCCGTCTCCCGGCGCCTGATCCTGGCTTACGACGAAATCTATCCCGTTGAATATCTCCACCAGCAGCTTCGGCCCTACTGGCAACATGGCGGAGTTACCGTCAGCGATCTGCTTGAGAGTGCTGAGCATGACTATGCTTCGCTCGATGCGCAGAGCGGCGAGTTTGACCAAGCTCTCATGGCTGACCTTTCCCGCGTGGGAGGCATGCAATACGCGGAGGTTGCCGCGCTCGCCTACCGCCAGAGCTTTGCCGCCAACAAGCTGGCCCTCGGGCCGGACGGCAAGCCGCTGATGTTCGTGAAGGAAATCTCAAGCTGCGGCTGCGCCCAGACCGCGGACGTGATCTATCCTGAATCGCCCATTCTTTTGCTGCTCAATCCCAAACTGCTCGAAGACTCGCTGATTCCCTTGCTCGACTACGCCCGGTCTTCCCGGTGGCCATATCCTTACGCGCCCCACGACCTTGGAACGTATCCGCTGGACAACGGCCGCGTGCCTTCGCAAATGGAAAGCATGCCGGTGGAGGAGTCTGGCAACATGCTGCTGATGATCGGCGGGATTGCCCGGGCGGAAGGCAACGCATCGTTTGCGGCACGCTACTGGCCGCTGCTGACGAAATGGGCGGACTATCTGAAAAAACACGGCCTGGACCCGGGCGACCAGCTTTGTACGGACGACTTTACGGGGCTGCTGGCGCACAACGCGAACCTCTCTTTGAAAGCCATTGAAGCGCTGGGGAGCTACGCGATGATGGCCCGGATGCTGGGCAAAACGTCCGTGAGCAAAAGCTTCCGCCGCACGGCGCAAGCTTACGCCCGCAAGTGGATGCAGATGGCGGGCGGCCAAGGGCACACCCGCCTGGCTTTTGACCAGCCGGGCACCTGGAGCCAGAAGTATAACCTGGTGTGGGATCGCGTTCTGGGGCTCGGACTGTTTCCCCCCGGCGTCGCCCAACAAGAAGTGGACTATTACAGGAGCCAGTCCACGCCTTTTGGTTTTCCGCTGGACAGCCGCGCGGCCTTTACCAAGCTGGATTGGGAATCCTGGTCGGCGGCGCTTACAACGTCAAAAGCCGCGTTTCGTTCCATGTTTTCCGGCGTGTATAACTTTGCGGACCGTACGCCCACCCGCGTTCCGTTAAGCGATTGGTACTGGACGGTGGACGGCTCCCAGACGGGTTTTCAAGCTCGCCCGGTGGTGGGCGGCGTCTACATGGAAATGCTGACCGATCCCGCTATCTGGGAGAAGTGGGCGGCGAGAGGGAAATGACGGCTGGCATGAAAGGCCGGCGCTCGCCAAGGCGTGGCTGGCCTGCCAGTCGCGTGGCTTTTTCTGATTCATTTTCGTGCCTGAAGGTGCGATCTTAGGGTTGCAGGGAGGTTCCGGATGTCGCTTACGATTGGCGAATTGAAGTCGGCGCTCCAGGGGATCATCGGGTTCGGCGTGACGCCGTTTTACGATGATCTCAGCTTGAACATCGAAGCGCTGCGGCGGAATGCCGCCTTTCTGGCCGAGCATTGTGAAGTGGTTGTTCCGCTGGCGGGAAACGGCGAGATCCATTCGTTATCGCCGGAAGAACACAAGACGGTTGGCAAGGCAGTTGTGGAAGAGGTTCGAGGGCGCAAACCTGTCGTGATCGGCATCGGGTATTCCATGCCTATTGCATGCGAGATGGCGCGCGCCGCGGAGGCCTACGGCGCTGACGGCGTTCTGATTCTGCCGCCTTACTTTACCAGCTCGAACGACGACGGTTTGTACGATTACTACCGCTCGATTGCCCAGGCCACGAAACTGGGGGCGCTGCTGTTCCAAACCCGCTCGATGAACTTCAGCGTTCCTTTGCTGCGGAGGCTGGCCGATGTTCCCAACATCGTGGGGATGAAGGACGAGCACGGCGACATGCATCAATTTGTGCGGCAATGGGGCGCCGTGGGCGGCCGCCTGGAACTGCTGTGCGGGGTCGGAGAAATTCTTGCGCCCAGCTATTTTGCTTTGGGAGTTAAAGCTTTCACCAGCGGTTTGATCAACTTTATGCCGGGAACCTGCCGGAGAATCTTGAAGGACTTGCAGGAAAGAAATCTGGAAACGGCGGCGCGCGTCATCGATAAAGAGGCGATACCCATTTTTAACCTTCGGAAGAAGCGGCCCGGTTACGTCACGCTGATCATCAAGGAGGCGATGAACCTCTGCGGAATGAACGCGGGGCCCGTGCGGCCGCCGCTCGCGCCATTGCCGGCAAGCGATCTTGATGAACTGCGGAGCCTTCTGGCGAATTTGGGACTTTTGAAGGGCGCCGCTGCTTAGCTGTGAAGGCGAGCAAGTTTTTCCAGGGAATAGAATTTGAATGGCTTTGCCGGAACACTTTGAGCCTGCTTGCGTCCTCATTCCCGCCGGTTATTTTCTGATGGGCTGCGCGGCGGGCCGGGACGACGAGCGGCCGGTTCATCGCGTCTGGGTGGACGCGTTTGAAATGGCGGCGCTCCAGGTTCAGAACAAGGATTGGGCAAGGTTTATGGAAGCCGCCGGCCGCCCTGCGACCTCCCATTGGAACGCACCGGGCTTCAGCGATCCGCGCCAGCCGGTCGTCGCCGTAAGCTCGGTTGCGGCGGAAGAATACTGCCGCTGGCTCAGCCAATCGAGCGGCCGGCATTACCGTTTGCCAAGCGAAGCGGAATGGGAAAAGGCTGCGCAGGGCGGGCGCGAAGGCTCGCTCTATCCCTGGGGCGATGAGCCGCCCGAATCCCGCGAAGAATACCAAAGGCGCTGGGGTGGAGAAGTCCCCGGCCCGTTGCCCGTGGGACAAGGGACTCCCAATCCATTTGGCATCTTTGACCTTTGCGAAAATGTTCATGAGTGGTGCCGGGATTGGTACTCGAAGGACTTTTACGCTGTATCTCCGGAGCGGAATCCCGCGGGGCCTGCTTCCGGTGAGCGGCGAGCTTCGCGCGGCGGTGCCTGGAGGCACCATATCAAGGTAAGCCGATGCGCGGCGCGTTCCAGCATCCCTCCGCTTTTTGAATATGCGGATTATGGTTTTCGAGTGGTGCGCGATATTCCCTAAGGAGGACGCCATGCCTGAACTCCGCCATAACGTTCTAACCAGGGAATGGGTCATCATTGCCACGGAACGCGCCAAGCGCCCGCAGGAATTCGTCAAGGTGCGAAGGTCAAAAGAAGAACGCCTTTCTTTTGATCCCAAGTGTCCCTTTTGTCCCGGCAACGAAGCCATGACTCCTCCGGCGACGCTGGTGATTCCTGACGACGGCGCCTGGAAGGTGCGGGTGACGCCCAACAAGTTTGCCGCGCTCTCGTATGGCGGCGAGCGGCTACGGTCCTTCGAAGGCATCCGCCGGACGATGACTGGTGTTGGAATTCATGAAGTGATAGTCGAAACGCCGGATCACAGCAAGTCGACGGCTTTGCTTGAGGACCGGCAGGTTGAAACCATCCTCGATACCTATCTCAATCGTTTCAATTTTGCTTCCGCGGACCCGCGCGTTGAGCAAGTGACGATCTTCAAGAACCACGGCGTGGCGGCGGGAACTTCGCTTGAACACCCCCACTCGCAAATCATCGGGGCTCCCGTCATTACCTCACAACTGCGCGACCGATTGATCAATGCCTTGAAGCATTTTGACGAGTACGGGGAGTGCATCTTTTGCCGCGTCTTGAACGTGGAACTGCAAGAACAGACGAGGATTGTCATGGAGACGGAACACTTTGTTTCGTTCGTGCAGTTTGCCACCCTGACGCCTTTTTCCATGCTGATCATGCCGCGCCGCCACATGGCGTGTTTCTCGGAAATTAGCGACGCCGAAGCGGCGGACCTTGCCCACATCCTGCGCCGGACTTTGGCCAAGCTGTACCACGGCCTGAACGATCCGGATTTTAATTACACGGTCCGCACCGCGCCGCGGGAGTCGTGCGGAGTGAAGTATTTCCATTGGTACGTCAGCATCATTCCGCGGCTTACCCGGGTGGCGGGATTTGAGCTGGGCTCGGGGATGTTCATCAACACCTCGTTGCCGGAAGAAGATGCCGCTTTCCTTCGGGCCGCCGCCGTCCACGCGTGAAGCGGGAGATCTTGACCACAACCTGAGATGAGGATTTTGAGAGACCTGATCAGCCAGCGGAGGACGATTGCAACGTAGAAAATTCATCGCCTGTTTAGCCGGAGGCTTGGCTGCGGGTTCACTGGCTGACCCAACCGGCTTGCTCGCGGCTCGTACGCGCCGTGTTTCCAAGCCCTATTACTTGCTCGATCGCATGGGGGTTTCATCCCAGAGCTTTCACAACTATTTTTACTCCAGCCAAGCGGAAAGCGGCGGAGAGCCGCATGACATGCTTGCCCTGCTGGATTTCCCCGAAATGATTGCGGACCGGTATAAGATTCACCACCTGGAATTCTCCTCGCCGCATTTTGGTTCGATGGATCCAACCTACATTCAAGCATTGCGGATGCAGCTGATCCGCGCGGGTTCGCAGTTGGTGAATATCGCTGTCGATATCGCGGAGCTGCGCCGGGGCGGGGGACTTTCTGATCCGGACGAAGCCGTACGCGAACGCGCCGTCAAGGCTGCGATGACATGGATGGATATTGCGGCCAGGCTCAGAGCGCGCTCGATCCGGTGCGATCCGGGAAGGCTGAATCCGCAGAATCTTGAGCCCAGCATCAGTTCATACCAGGCGCTTGCGGCTTACGGCAGAAGGCGAGGCGTCCGGGTGCTCGTGGAAAATCACGGCGGCGCGTGCCTGGGAAATCCCGTGGTGTTGGTGGACCTTATTAAAAGAGTGAAGAGCCGATACTTTGGGGCGTTGCCGGACTTTGGCAACTTTCTGGAACAGAAGACGCGCGCGCGCGGCCTTCCGCTGCTTTTCCCTTACGCTCTTACAGCCTGTCATGCCACGGGGCTGGACTTTGATGCGCAAGGCAGCGAGACGAAGTTTGACTTCCCGGCCTGCGTTGCCATTGCCAAGCGCGCCCGGTTTCGCGGGACGTACTGCGTGGAATATCAAGGCTTGGGCGATCCCTATCAGGGTGTCCAAAACGTTGTGGATGAGCTTGTGAAGAACCTCTAGCCGGCATCATCTAGCGATGGCTTTCCCGCGCGAAAGGCATTTTTTACCCACTGGTGCGATTTGGCGCACAATTCCGCCGCAGGCAGGCTCCAATGGCAACTATCTTGTTGATTTCACAAGGGTCACAAATTTTTCGCCGATGTCCCACGCGTCTCATTTTGGTGTGGTAAGCAGGGAACGGAAAGGGGATCAACTCCATGAACAGACTTCCGCGGCGTGACGTCTTGAAAGCTTTAGGCGCTCTACCACTGGCGGCGTTCGCTCCGGTTCTGGCGGAGGCGCGCACCGGTGGCCCTCTCTATTTCAGTTGCAGCGCGAGCAACGATCTCTACCGCGTGGCAAAGGCGTCGGGGATTGTGTGTTCCCATTATAAGCATGCGGAAGACGCGCTCGCGCAAGCGCCGCAGGGCTCGGGTGTTCTGATTCTGGCTGACGACTATCCGCGCGAGACGACCGGCATTGATCCAATGGTTTTCCGCGGCGCAGCCAAAAAACGTCTGCGGCTATACGTGGAGTTTCCATCCTCGGTTCCTGGCCTG
>JAJYHU010000285.1 GCA_021784615.1 Acidobacteriota bacterium
CGATTCTTGGGTACAGGATGGGCGCACGACAACGAAGTGAGTCGATGTTGGGGAGGCATTGAAAAGCCAGCTTGTCCTACAGTTATATATACGGTAGGATAAAGGCATGACTAACCACGCTGCAGTACCCCTTCCAGTCGCCGAGTTATCGGCAGCCTTTTCTCAGCCGCGGCCGATGCGCCGGGGCACGGTCAACGAACGCCGGATGAAATGCGGTCAGGCCAACTGCGCCTGCCAGCGCGATCCCAAGGCCCGGCATGGGCCGTACTACATGCTGACGCAGACCTGGGGCGGGAAGACCCGCTCGCGCTACGTGAGTTCCGATCAACTTCCGGTGTTGCGTCGGCAGATCGAAGCTGGTCGTGAGTTTCGCCAGCGGGTGGAAGCCTACTGGGAAGCCTGCGAGCCTTGGGCCGACGCCGAGTTGGAACAGACCCAGGCGGCGGAAGCCGCCGAAAAAAAGGGCTCTCGGCGAGCCTCCGGGAAGAGATCGGCGAAGAACTCGAAGCGCTCTTAGGGCGGTCGGCGGTGCAGGATTTGGATCTGGAAGCCGTGGAAGTGGCGGCGCGGCGCCAAGCGTTGCGGCTCGCGGCCCGAGCCCTGGAGCAAGGGCTCAACGACGACGCCAGCGCCTACGCAGGGCCGCAGTTGGCGTGTGCCTGCGGCGAGTCGGCGCGGTACGTGGATCGTCGCGCCAAGACCTTCGTGAGCGTCCTGGGTCCGTTGCGGCTGGAGCGAGCCTACTATCATTGCGCGGCCTGCGGACGTGGCTTTTGCCCGCGCGACCGGGCGCTGGGGTTGGAGGGCGGCTGGCTTTCGCCCGCCGTAACCCGGATGACGGCGGCCGTGGGCGCGCTGGTCAGTTTCCAGGAGGGCAGCGAGTTGCTGAAGGAGTTGGCAGGCGTCGAGGTGGAGGCCAAGCAGGTGGAACGGACGGCGGAAGCGCTGGGCGCGGAGATCGCTCAAGATGAGCAGGGCCGAGTGGAAGTCGAGGGGAGCGCGCCCCTGCCTTCCACGCTCTATCTGGTGATCGACGGGACCGGCGTGCCGATGCGGAGCGCGGAACTGAAGGGTTGCAGGGGAAAGCAACGCGACGGCTCGGCGAAAACTCGGGAAGTGGAACTGTGCGCCGTCTGGAGTGCCGAGTCCCGCGACGCCGAAGGCCAGCCGGTACGCGACGAGGGATCGGTCACTGATTCGGCGGCCCTAGAACGTGCAACCTCGGGGGATGCCCGCCCGCAAGCCTCAGAATTCGCGCAGCGGGTCTGGCGCGAGGCCCAGCGGCGCCGCTTCGACAAGGCATCGCGTCGAGTGGTGCTCGGCGATGGCGCTCCTTGGATTTGGAATCTGGTCAGGAACTGTTCCCTGGGCCGATCGAAATCGTCGATCGTTTTCACGTCAAGCAGCACCTGAGCGAAGTGCCCAAAGCTCTATATCCGAGCGATTCCCGGCGGGCCCACCAGTGGGGCGAGCGGCAGCACCAGAAATTGGACAACGGCCAGCTCCAGCGCCTGCGCTGAGACCTGCTGTCCCATGCGGCCCGTTGTGAGGAGGCCCGCAAGTGCGCCGCCTACATTCAGCGCAACCAGCATCGCATGTGCTATCCGGAATTTCAGGAGCAAGGCCTGTGCACTTCTTCGGGCGTGGTCGAAGCGGCCTGTAAGGTGACGATCGGGACTCGCTTGAAGCGCGCCGGCATGCACTGGAGCCGGCGCGGCGCCAATGCCATCATCGCCCTACGCTGCTGTCGTCTGAGCGGCCGGTTTGAAGACTTCTGGGCACGCCGCGCCAACCGGAGGGCTGCATGACACTTACCACTTTAATGTCGTGCCCCCTATCTTGATTTCGACACAGCCCTTCAGCAGAAGTCCGAGATATCTCAGGATCAATTTGTCAGCCGCCTGAATGACGTGGCTTGCATGAATTGAACCAGCTGACCAGCAGGTCCAGACGACGACTGGTGAATATGCACAAATGATGGATCATCCCTCGGACCTGGGTGTATTGTATCAATTAAACGTTCGAGCGGTTTTGGGATTCAAGCTGGTCCTTCAGTGGATACGGGACGTTGTGAGTTTCCAGGAAGGAAAGCCTTACCTAATACCTGTGCCTTGGGAAAAGCTCGCGTCGCCGGATCCGCATTTGGCCACTGAACAATAACGTCTTGCGTGGGCATGCGCGCAGCGGAATCAAGAGCAAGGTATGCTCGCGGCGAGGGAGACGGGCTTCCTGTGTCTCAGCGGGGCGCTATACGAGGGAGCCCCTGAATCTTCGGCTACAAGGCTCGAAAAATCTGCACGGCAGGATGCAAGGAGGGAAATCATGAAGCGGCGTGATTTCATCAAATCCGGTCTCGTTTCTTTAGCCTCAACAAGCGCCTTTGGTTCCTCGGCTTTTGGCTCTGCCGTCCCCAACGGGGAGGAGGGGAATTACGCAGAGGGACAACGGCTTGTCTTGAGCAACCCGTATCTGAACTGGGATCTGCTCATGACAGGCGGCGGCGTCAAGAGCGTGGGACTCCGCAACAAGCTGAGCGGACGTCAATATGAATTAACCGATTCCAAGGAGTTCTCGCTCACCCTGTCGAGCGCCAAGGCGCGAGTAGAGATTCCTTGGTGGTACGGCGAGATAGGGCCGGACAACGATAGGTCATCGCCCAACGAGGAACGGGGTTCCTTGCGAGGATATCCGTTGGAGGATTTCCGGGGCGCGAAGGAATGGAAGACGACGCTCAACCTCTTGCTGCGGGGCGGTGATGCAGGTGACGCCCCTCCGGTTTTCAACGGATACGCCTGGTTTCGGCAAGACTTTGAGCTTCCCAAGGGAGGTGAAGGAGCGCCCATTGTGTTTTGCCTCGGAGGGTACAACCAGGAGGACTGGAACGAATACTGGCTTTACGTGAATGGAACTGAACTCGCCCACTGGCAGAAGTCGGGCCGCTGGCGGACCCCTGAGGAGGTCACCTTTCGACCGGGGTCGCCAGGGTATGCCGCGCTAAGATTCGGCGCCGGGCGGAAGAATCTTCTGGCCATCCGGGCTTATCAGACGGATAAGCGCTCCCGAGGAATGCGCGAAGAAATTCTCGATCGTTACATTTTCGAAGGCCGGCTTTGTGACCAGTTTATTTCTGTGGGTGAACCCTATCTTCATCTTCAGGACTCGGATTTCAAGCTCACAACATGGCGGAGGGAGGGTTCGGACGAACGGCCCCACTTCGTCTTTGAACTGGCCGATTTACCAGAGCAGTTGCAGGTGACCGCACATTATGAGCTTGATGAATTCATCCGAAGGAAGTGGCTCGAGGTCAAGAACCTGGGTGAGCAAGAGCGGTTGGTGCTGGACGTGGACGTTGACGACTTCCAGGTTGCGGCATCGATGACTGAAGGGGATTACGGATGGCCCGTGATTGCGGGCGAAGAAATGTTTATGGCCGTCGAGCATCCGGCGGGACTGAGCCAGGGCATGGAAGGCCGCGTTCGGCTTCGGCACTTCCCAGGGAAAAAACTGGCCCCCCAAGCTACGATGACCACTAAAACTTCGATCGTCGGGGTAGGCCCCCAGGGCGGAGGGCGCCAGCAGTTTGTCGATTACATCCAGGCGCACAGCCCTCGGAAGAAGATGCTGGCGATTTATGATCCCTTGGGGATCAACGGTTTTCCGGACAGCCCTTGCTGGACCTTGAACGATGACCAGATGCTCGAGACTTTGAAGCTGCTCGAGAAATGGCAGGAGCGCGGCGTCAAATTTGACTATTACGTCCCGGATGTCGGTTGGCAGGACTGGACGGGTGACCTGACCCGGTTTTGGCCCCAATGTTTCCCGGAAGGGCCAATGAAGGTCATTCGAAGGGTCAACGAACTGGCCATGAAGTGGGGACTCTGGTTCACAGGAACCTGGGCGGATTGGTCTTGCGGACTTAACCCGGCGGTCACGCCAAGTCGAACCATCGTTCCGGGAGGCAAGTGGCCGGATAATCTCTTTCGGGACAATTTTGATATTTTCGATGGCGGGCGCCAGCTCTGTTTGGCTTCCGAGCCCTACTTCAGCATCTTGCGGGATGCTTTGCTTTACCATATTCGCAACTATCATCTGCGGTTCTTTAAGCTGGACGCGTCGACTTACTACTGCAATAACCCCCAGCATGAACATTTGCCAGGAAAGTATTCAACCGAAGCGAACTTTGACGCGGTGATTGAAATTGCGCGCGCCACACGCCACACGAGCCCCTACCTCTACATCATGTGGTATTGGGGCATTCGCTCGCCGTTTTTTGCGTTGCACGGTGATTCGATTTTCGAGAGCCGCATCAGGATGGAGGCGGCCAGCACCGGTGACTACCCGGCGCTTTTCTTCCGCGATGCGGTCACTCTGGCCCTGGATCAAGGCGCTCAATTCAATGATTTGATCCCGCCCATGAATAAAGACAGCCTCGGAATTTGGATCACGGACACCTGGTGGGGCAACGCGATGGAAAAGGTGCGGTGGCGCGATGCGGTCGTCATGGATCTGGCGCGAGGAAACCTTCTTTTTCCCCAAATCTGGGGTGACCTGTACAGGTTCAGCGACGAGGACGTGGAATTCCTTGCACGAATGCAAAAAGTAGCAAAAGAAAACGAAACCATCTTCTACAAGCGGAAGAAGATTTTGGGGGACCCGTGGAACAATGACGTCTACGGATATGCCTATTTTGATGGAGCCCATGGCTTTGTCTTTATGAACAACGCCGACTTCCAGGCACGGCCGGTCCGGTTGAAGCTGGATGATACGATCGGCTTGAGGGCGCCAAGCGGCACGCGCGTGCGGTTGCTTTCCCACTTTCTTGAGCAAGCAACGTTGCTTCAGGCCGGCCAAGGTGTTTTCCAAGTCGGACAAACGATTGAGACGTGGCTCCGACCCTTTGAGGTGGCGATGTGGGAAGTGGCGCCGGAGGCCAAAGCTTCGCAGGAGTCAGGATTCCGGCCTCGGGAGTTGCCGGGCGGGAAGGCGGAGGTGGAAAGTCACCGGCTGGTTCTCGAAGCCGAGGCCTTGCCCGCCGAAGCGCCCGAGATGCCGGGCTACTCGGGCATGGAGATTTATTATGGCCCTCCGGAGCTGCATTTTCGCTCGACGATGGTCCGGCCGACGCTCGATGAGTTTCGGAAGATGGGTTACGAGAAGAGGATTTTGGCGCGCCGCGCGAAACTCCCGCAATTGCAGTCGGGCCCGCACGTTTTGGCGATTGTGTTGCAGTTCCGCAAAGATGGGAAATGGTGGCGGTATCGCCAGCCGGCGGACCTGGTGCAAGCCAAGGCGACGATTGGAGGGCAACCTATCCTGCGGTTTGAGACGGTGCCGAATTTCCGGCAGACCGAAAATAACGAGTGGTGCCCCTGGCTGGTTTTCAAGATTCGCATGAACCCGGCATGGTCCGGAAAGGACTTGCTAGCCGCCATTAACGCTTACCTCCCTCCGGACGTGGAAATTCACGCGGAGGCTTGGGTGGTTCCTCAATGGTGGACATAAGCGGAGTTTTCAAGATCCCGTTCCAAGAGTTGGAAGCGGATTAGCCTCCGGGCAGGTGCGCCCCGGCAATCCGGAATTAGCGGCGTTGGCAATCGAGAAACCTGGAGCGCTTTCGGCTGGGGTCGTGGGACACCTTGGCGCTCAAGCCTTCGAGCAATTCACCGATTATTAGGTTACAAGCTCTGGAGGCGTTATTTCAGTCCGCCCGGGTTGGATTATTCTGCCACCATGGCGTGTACGGCCGGATCACACGGATGCACAACGCTCATGAGGTTTTTGAAAAGCTGGGGCCAAACGCCCGGCTCCAGCTTCAGTTGTCTCAGCTCGAGTCGCCTAATCGCGGCGCCTGGATTCTGATTGTCTTTTCCGCCGCCGTGCTGGCGCTGGGCGCGCTCTCGCTCCTGAGCCCGGCAAGCTTTTGGCGGGCGAATGAACTGGAAATAAAGATTCCTCCCCAGGTTCTGTTTGTCATCATGCTGGCCCTGGTCGTCGTAGCGCTCGACGTCACGCGGCGTGAGCGGGAGGTGCAGCGTTTGCGGCTGGCCAATCTCCAGCAAACCCTCGAAGCCCAATCCGAGCAGGCCGCCGGCTTTTTGGACACGCTCACCAAGGTGTTTAACCGCAATTTCCTCCATGAGGTTCTGCAGGGAGAGATAGCGAGAGCCGAAAGAAACAACCACCCCCTGGCCTTGCTGATGTGCGACATCAACAACTTCAAGCAGTTCAATGACCGGCACGGCCACCTGATGGGCGATTTCGTCCTGGCGCAAGTTGCGGGCATCATCAAATCCTGTGTCCGAGGTTCAGACTATGTGGTTCGTTACGGCGGTGATGAGTTTCTGGTTATCCTTCCGGAAACCGGGGCGGATGGCGCCGCGATCGTTCGCGGCCGGATTAAGAGAAAAGTCCTTGAATGGAACCAGCAAAATCGTGCCGGGGAAGCGCCGGTTATCCTCAGCCTGGGGCTTTATCACCACATTGCCGGCGACCCTCCGGAAAAGGATTTGGCGGAAGCTGACCGCCGGATGTACGAGGATAAGCTGGCCGCGGATCGCACTGCCGCAGGGGCCGGCATACCGCTCAGAAACGCCTGACTCCCAAGGGACGGATGATCTTGGGCGCGGGAAATGCGGGGTGGTTCGCCCGCCCGCTTACTTGACGGCCGTCGGCTCGATGCCGAAATCCCAGACGTTGATGTTGAGTTTTTCTCCCAGGAGTTCGCCAAGCGCGTATTCCCCCGTGGGTAGCGGCCGGGTGGGCTTAAGCTCGTACAGGCCCGCGGCAAGCCGAGTCCGGCTGAGCGGCAAAGCTTCTCTTACTTCGCCCGATTTCCCCACCCCGATTCCGGACCGGAGCTTTTCAACGATTCTGGAGTCCTTCCGTTTTTCGAGGGGGAGCAGTTGCGCTGTGGAGGCCCAAGGGTCGGAGTCCTCGACAAAAAAACGGGGTTGCGGATTGGAAATCCGAACGGCGGCTTTTGCCCCGGGCAGCACGATCAGGGTCTCTTTTTTCAGCAGCGGCGCCGGCATCAAGATGGCGACCGCGTTGCGCGTCTTGTCCGTGATCTCCCGGCCGGTCGATTGAATCAGGTGAATGACTCGCAACCCGTCAAAAGCGTAGACACCCGGCTCGGTGGGCAGGCGGATACCCTTCTCAATTTCGTAACCGTTATTTTGCGGAATCTCAAACCTTTCGTTTTCGATCTTCCGCGCTTGCTCCAATTGGTTTTCTTGTTGGGTTTTTTCCTCAGCCTGGGCGCGCTTCGTAGCTTCAAAATCCACCAGAGACTTGGGGACCTCTTCCCAGTCAGAGCGTTCCAGGCTGTAATATCGCACGCGGTCGCCTTGTAATTCGTAGCTCTTTACCAGTTCGTAGGTTCCATCCTTGAGATAGAGCTTGATGGCGGCCCGCAGCGGCAGTGAGCCGGCAACGAGCGCCGTGAGAACCAGGAACGCGGCCATCCGCAAAACTTTACCTCTCATGCTTGACCTCATTCCCTTAGATGTTATCTCCCGGAGCCCTGTGGTATCAACTCCGCTCCCGCCCGGGGCAAATTGATCGTAAGGCCGGCCCTTGGGAAAACAACAAATGCCGCGGGCGAAGGTAGAATCTGCCGCCGCAGAAAGTGGTTGCTTTGAGCGACCGCCGGGAGCAAAATGGAAGGGTAAGTTGGCGGGCGGGAGGTGAGCGCATCCCGTTGTGAGAAGGCTTTTGGCGGGCCTCACAAGAACACAAGAAAGCGCTCTATCTTCGATGCGGAGCCCCGGTAAACAGCTTTGCAAATAGCCTCAGAAATCTTTCTAACATGCTCTCTCTCTGACGACAAGTTTCACGACCATTGCGGCGTGTTTGCAGTCTTCGGGCATCCTGAAGCCGCCAAGCTGACCTATCTCGGCCTGTACGCGCTTCAGCACCGCGGCCAGGAGAGCGCCGGCATGGTAACCGCCGACGGCCACCGCCTGCGCAGCCACAAAGCCATGGGGCATGTGGCGGAAGTCTTCAATGAAGAAGTGTTGCAGGGCCTTTTGGGGCACGCCGCCATCGGCCACACGCGGTACTCAACCGCCGGCGATACGAATCTTAAAAATGCTCAGCCGCTCAACGTCAGTTGCCAGAAGGGCCAGGTCGCGCTGGCGCATAACGGGAACCTGATCAATGCAGCGGAGATTCGGCGGGAACTCGAAGCGCGCGGAGACATTTTCCAAACCACCAGCGATACGGAAGTCATCCTGCACTACTTCGCGCGCTCCAAGCACAGTGGCATTCCGGAATCGATTGCCGACGCGCTCGACCGCGTCGCAGGCGCGTACTCGCTGGTCATGCTTTTCAACGACAGCGTTTATGCCATTCGGGATCCGCGCGGGTTCCGTCCCCTGAGCCTTGGCCAGTTGAATGGGGCCTACGTTGTGGCGTCAGAAACCTGCGCCTTCGACATGATTGGCGCCAGCTATTTGCGCGACGTCGAACCCGGGGAGATGGTGATTCTGGATCAGCGGGGATTGACTTCGCTTCGCTTTGCTCCTCCGGCCCCGTCGGCGCAATGCATCTTTGAGCATGTTTACTTTTCGCGCCCGGACAGCAATGTCTTTGGCCGCTCGGTGCAGCAGAGCCGCGAAATGCTGGGGCGGCGTCTCGCGCGCGAGCATCCCGCGGAGGCGGATCTGGTGGTGCCCGTGCCTGATTCAGGCGTTGCGGCGGCCATCGGCTATTCCGAGGAATCGGGCATTCCGGTGAAATTCGGCCTGATCCGCAATCACTACATCGGACGGACGTTTATTGAACCGACCCAGGCCATCCGGGACTTTGGCGTGAAGCTCAAGCTCAATCCGGTGCGCAGCTTGCTGGAAGGGAAGCGTGTGGTTCTGGTGGACGACT
>JAJYHU010000026.1 GCA_021784615.1 Acidobacteriota bacterium
TTGATGTTGCGGGAACCGGATTTTGGATCGACTTTGGCGCTTGCCATGATTGTGGCGGCCATGCTTTTTGCGGCCGGGTTGCCCCTGTTCTATTTCGGATATGGAGTGCTAGCGGCTGTCCCGGTGATCTTTCTGCTGGTTTTTCACGTGGGATACCGCTACAAACGCATCCTGGCGTTCCTGCATCCGTACGCCGACCCTCTGGGGGCCGGATTCCAGATCCTTCAGTCCTACATCGCGGTGGGGACGGGAGGAATCACAGGCGTGGGGTTGATGGAGGGGAAAGAGAAGCTCTTTTTCCTGCCGGAGCCGCAGACGGACTTCATTTTTGCCGTGATCAGTGAAGAATTGGGATTGATCGGCGCGATCTCTGTTCTGGTGCTGTTTGGAGTGATTCTGTGGCGGGGACTGCGCGCTGCCGCGCGCTGCTCAAATGATTTCGGGCGGCTGCTGGCCATCGGGCTGACCATCATGGTGGTTGGGGAAGCCCTGGTAAACATTAGCGTGGTGATCGGCCTGCTGCCCACCAAGGGCATTCCGCTGCCGCTGGTCAGTTATGGGGGCTCCTCTCTGGTGATGACCTTGCTGGCGATCGGAATTTTGTTGAACATATCCCAGAACACAAGTTAGGGGCCCGCGGGTGGCGCGAGGCGGGCTTAGAAAGGCATCAGCAGGGCATCGTTATGGTGGCGGAAGCAGAAGAGGCTACGGCGTCTCGCGCGGCAACCCAAGCCGGCGGCTTGGTCCGCGTGCTGATGGCGGCGGGCGGAACGGGCGGGCACATCTTTCCGGCTCTCTCGGTGGCGGATGAACTGCGCGCACGCTCCCAAGCTTCCGGCCCGGGCAAGTTGGCCTATGAAACGGTGTTTCTTGGAACCGGCCGCGGGCTTGAAGCGCGCCTGATCCCTCAAGCCGGCTATCCCTTACAGACCATCAAAGGCGCCGGGCTGAAAGGCATCAAAGGTTGGAAGAGGATTTTGAATTTAGCAGCGCTTCCCCAAAGCGCTTTCGAGGCCGGCCGGGTTCTGCGCCGATTTCGCCCCAAGGTTGTTGTGGGAATCGGCGGATACATCTCCGGGCCCGTGATGCTGGAAGCCGCGCTTGCGGGGATTCCAACCGTGCTGTTTGAGCCGAACGCCGTTCCGGGGTTTACGAACCGCGTTCTGGCGCCCGTGGTGCGGCGGGCGGCGGTTGGCTTTGAAGAAGCGATTTCCGTCTACGGGCGTAAAGCGAGCTTGACCGGGCATCCCGTCCGCCCGGAGTTTTACCGGATCTCGCCCCGATTGCATACGGTTCCGTTCACTGTTTTGATCGCGGGCGGAAGCCAGGGAGCGCGGGCGCTCAATCAATGCTTGACGGCAAGCCTGCCTTTTTTCCAGGCAGGCTGCCAAACGGACGTGAGATTTATTCATCAGACGGGTGAGGCAGATTATAATGTTGTTCGGGCGGCTTACGATAAGCAGGGTATCCAAGCTGAAATATGTGCATTCATTGACCCTATTGCGGACGCCTTTTCCCGGGCGGATTTGATTGTTTGCCGCGCTGGAGCTACCACGGTGGCCGAATTGGCGGCCGCAGGAAGGGCTTCAATCCTGGTTCCTTATCCTTCCGCCACGGATGAACACCAGTTGCAGAATTCGAGAGCGCTTGAGCGCGCGGGCGGCGCGCGGGTTATCGAACAGAAGGACCTGACGCCCCAAAGGCTGGTGAAGGAGGTCTTGAGCTTGCTCCGCAATCCCGGCGATCTAAGCTTGATGGAACAGAAGGCCGGGAGCTTGGCGCGCCCCGACGCCGCCAAGCGCATCGCGGACCTCATCGAGGAATTGGGAAGCGGAAGAAGGACCGCATAGAAGGCTTGGAGACCGGGGAAGCCGGGCAGAGAAGTTTCTTATGTTAGGAAAAATTCGCAGGATTCATTTTGTAGGGATCGGCGGCATTGGGATGAGCGGCATTGCTGAAGTGCTGCTGAACCTGGGCTTCGGCGTTTCCGGCTCTGACCTGAAGCATACGCCGGTGACCGAGCGGCTGGGGCGGCTGGGCGCGCAGGTTTTTGAAGGCCATGCGGCGTCGAATATTGGCAATGCGCAGGTGGTGGTTGTGTCCGCGGCCGTCCCGCCGGAGAATCCGGAGGTTGTGGAGGCGCGCCGGCGCAAAATTCCGGTGATTCCGCGGGCGGAGATGCTGGCGGAGTTGATGCGGCTGAAGTATTGCGTGACGGTAGCCGGTTCGCACGGAAAGACCACCGTGACGTCCATGGTGGCGGTGATGCTGGCGGAAGCCGGCCTTGACCCTACGGCGGTGATTGGCGGACGGCTCGATGCCTTTGGATCAAGCGCGCGGCTGGGCAGAGGGGAACTGATGGTGGTGGAAGCGGATGAGAGCGACCGCTCGTTCCTGTGCCTGCATCCGACGCTGGCGGTGGTCACTAATATTGACCGGGAACACCTTGACCACTACGAAAACCTGGAGGAGATTGCGAGATCTTTTGCCTCTTTCATGAACAAAGTTCCTTTTTACGGCGCTGTCATTGCGTGCATCGATCCGCCATGGAGGGAATCCCTGGCAGCCTTGCTGCCGAGTCTTCGCCGCCGCGTTGTCACTTATGGCATTGAACCTGGAGCGGACGTTGTGGCGCGGAATCTCGATCTGCAATCCGGAAGTTCGAGCTTTGACGCGCATGCGAATGGGACCTGCCTGGGGCGCTTCAGGGTGAATGTCGCCGGGCGTCACAGCGTTCAGAACGCGCTGGCCGCGATCGCCGTGGGGCGCGAACTGGATTTGACGCCGGAACGGATTCGCGAGGGACTGGAGCATTTTCGGGGCGCGGATCGGCGTTTCCAAATCAAGGCGGAACTGGACGGCGTCACCGTCGTCGACGATTACGGGCATCATCCCACAGAGATCAGGGCAACGCTCGAAGCGGCAAAGCTGCGCGGCGCAAAACGAATTTGGGCCATTTTTCAGCCTCACCGCTATACCCGAACCAAATTTCTGATGGACGACTTTGCCCGGTGCTTTGAGGCTTGTGACCGGGTTTACGTGCTGGATATTTATCCTGCCAGCGAGCCGCCTATCGCCGGCGTGACCTCGGAGCGGCTGGTGCAAAGAATGTCGGAGTTGGGCTATACGCGTGCGAAATATGCGTCATCGGACGCCGCGGTGGCCGATGAGATTCTGGCGGAGGCGAAGGCCGGCGATTTGGTTTTGACGATCGGCGCGGGCAACGTGTGGAAAATTGCGGATACGCTGGCGGCAAGGTTGAGCGACCGCGCGGCCCAGGTTGGTGGAGTGAAAGCCTGATGCTCTCGAAAACGCAAAGGGAGGAGATGGCCAGCCGAGTGGGGGCTGCGGGCGCGGCGTGGCTTCCTGGCGAGTTGATGGCCAGGCATACGTCGCTCGGCGTCGGGGGGCCGGCGGACGTTATTGAAATCCAGGACCCTTCCTTACTGCCCCGGTTGGTCGAAATCCTCCACGAATACGGCGTTCCCTGGAGAATCATGGGCGGAGGAAGCAACCTGCTGGTTGTGGATGAGGGCCTTGCGGGTGTGGTGTTGCATCTGGCCCGCGCCCGGAAAAGGCTTGAGTTCCAGGAAAAGCAGGTTGAAGTTCCTGCCTCGCAAAATCTTGGGACGACGGTGATGGAATGCGCCAAAAAGAATCTCGGCGGCATGGAGGGCCTGATAGGAGTTCCGGGAAGCGTGGGCGGGGCGCTGCGAATGAACGCCGGCGCTTACGGGACGCAGATCGGAGACGTTGTGCGATCGATGAAGGTCTTTCGCGGCGCCTCCGGGCGCGTGGAGACGCTTCAACCCGGTGAAATGCGGTTCGAGTACCGTCACACGAGCTTTTCGCCAGATGACGTCATGCTTTCCGTCCTGCTCGAACTGCCGGAGCGTCCTTACACGGACATCCTTGAGCGGGTGAAGCAGTGCAATCAAAAGCGCCGGGCCTCACAGCCCGTCAACGAAAAGAGCGCAGGATGTATTTTTAAGAATCCTCCCGGGCTCTCGGCGGGCAGATTGATTGACGAGTTGGGGATGAAAGGGACTCGCGTGGGCGGAGCGGTGGTGTCGGAACGCCACGCTAACTTTCTGGTGAATCGCTTCCGGGCAACGGCATCAGACATTTTGAAGCTGATCGACATGATCCGCGAAAGGATTTTCCAGGCTTACGGGGTGGAACTCGAAGAAGAAGTGATTATCTGGAGAGACATAGCAAAACTGCAGTAAGGCTTACGGGGATCATATCCCGGCAGGAATCGGCCGGTCGAAAAAATAGGGTCCGATAGAGCGGTGGCTATGTTGGGAATTGAGGACGAAACGGGGGAGAACGAAAAGGAGCAGCCTAACCAGACTCCATACATGCGGCGTTCGCGAGCGGTGGCCGTGCGCCGCAGCCGGTTTCCATGGAGCGGCCGGCGGGTGGTGCGCTGGGTTCTGGTGGCTTTGCTCATCCTGCTGCCCCTCGGTGTGAGTGGCTACCTGTTGAGCGTTTACGCGCTCAACTCTCCGCGCTTTCTGCTGAGCGCTCCTGGCGACGTTACCGTGGTGGGAAATCACTATGTGCCGAAAGAAGAGATTTTGAACGTTTTAGGCATCCCGGCGCGAAAGTCAGGCTCTGGGATCAACATTTTCAGAATGTCGCTCGGAAGCAGGGCAAAGCAGATTGACGCGATCCCTTGGATTCTCTCGGCGAAGATTGTGCGGTCTCTTCCCCACCATCTGGACGTATTTGTGACCGAGCGCAATCCCGTGGCGTTTGTGAACGTGGAGGGACAGATCAAACTGGTGGACAAGAACGGCGTTCTGCTCGACACGCCGGACAAGAGCCATTTTGACTTCCCGATCATCCGTGGACTCAATTTTCAGGCGAATTCGGCCGGCCTGAAATCCCAAATTGACCTTTACCGTGAATTTTTGCGGGAGACTTCGGATAAAATGGCGGGTTCAGGGTGGATGCTTTCGGAAGTCAACCTAAGCGACCCGGGTGACCTTCAGGCTCTTCTCGTTCAGGGAAAGCAAACGCTCCTGGTCCACTTTGGGCAGAGGCATTTTCTGGCGCGGTTCGAGAATTTTCTGACGGTGCTTCCGGACTTGCGCAAAACCAATGCGCGGATTGATTCCGTAGACTTGCGTTACAACAATCAGGTTGTCGTTAATCCCGAGGGGCAGGGATCCGGAGCCTCTCCAACAACCAAACCAAGCGCCGGCGGCAAGGCGAAGAAGAATTAGGAACCCTTTGACACAAAAAGAACACGCACTGATCGGACTGGATGTTGGAAGCAACAAGACCTGCGCCTTGATCTGCTACCCCACGGAAACAGGAAGGCTGGAGGTTTCGGGCCTCGGGGTCGCTGAATCTCGGGGATGGCGGAAGGGTGTTATCGTCAACCTTGATGCCGCGGTGCTTGCCATCAAGAAGGCGGTGGAAGCGGCGGAGGCGGCCGCCGGCATTCCGGTGGACACGGCCTACGTGGGTGTGGGCGGAGCGCACATCCGCGGGATTAATTCCCGAGGCGCCGTAAATGTGGCCAACCGGGGACACGGGGTTACCCGCGAAGAGATTCGCCAGGTCATTCGAACCGCCCAAAGCGTCAGCCTGCCTTCCGACCGCGAGTTGCTGCACGTGCTGCCGCAAGAATTTCTGCTCGATTCGCAGGACGGGATTCGCGATCCCCTGGGCATGGTAGGTTCACGCCTGGAGGCGAATGTCCACTTAATTACGGCTTCGACTTTGGCGTGGCAGAACATTGTCACCGCCGTCAATCGCGCGGGGATTGAAATTCCCGACAGCGGCACTGTTTTTGAACCCCTGGCGTGCGCTGACGCCTGCCTGACGACGGATGAGCGCGAGCTGGGCGTGGCGCTTATCGATCTGGGAGCCGGTTCGTCGGATTTGATCGTCTACCAGCACGGAAGCGTCCGGCATACGGCGGCGATTCCGGTGGGCGGGGACCATTTTACCAACGACATCGCCGTGGGCCTGCGTACTCCCATCCCGGAAGCCGAAAAGATCAAGCGGCTGTGGGGGAAGCAAACTTCCGGCATGCCGGAATCGGCTGCCCTGGAAGTCCCCAGTGTGGGCGAGCGCCCGGCCCGCATTGTCAGTTATGGGCGGCTGCGGGAGATCATTGAGCCCCGGGCGACGGAATTGCTGGAGCTGATTAAAGCTGAGCTGGATTGCGTGGATCGGGAGAGCCAGCTTGGCTCGGGCTTGGTGCTGGCCGGTGGCGGCGCGAAATTGGGAGGGCTGGTGCCGGCGGCTGAGCTGGTCCTGGGGCTGCCCGTTCGGATCGGGTTCCCCATGAATATGGAAGGGTCATCGGAGGTTCTTCCTGACCCATCCTATGCGACGGTCGTGGGACTTGTAGCGTATGGAAAGAAAATGCAGTTGTTGCGGGATCAAAGAAACAAAGGTTTGATGGGAAAGCTATGGGGAGCGTTGCGAGGGCCTGGAAACTGACGATTTGCCGGGAGCGTTTAATAGCCACCGTAGGGAGCGCGTATGACAGACAACGGAAATGGTGAAGGACTGCGGGTCGACTTTTCAGATAACATTCGGCGCGGAGCCAAAATCAAGGTGATCGGCGTCGGCGGAGGCGGCGGAAACGCCATCAACCGCATGATTGCCGCCAAAGTTGAAGGCGTTGAGTTTATGGTGGCCAACACGGACCTCCAGGCGCTCGAGACTTCAAAGGCTCCCGTCAAAATCCAACTGGGCGCCAAGCTGACCAAGGGCCTTGGCGCAGGAGCGAATCCGGATGTTGGCCGGGCCGCCGCGCTCGAAGATACCGAGAAAATTATTGAGGCTCTTGATGGTGCGGACATGATTTTTGTGACCGCCGGTTTGGGCGGAGGCACGGGCACGGGAGGCGCTCCGATTGTGGCGAGCCTGGCCAGGGAACTGGGCGCTCTGACCGTGGGCGTGGTGACCAAACCGTTTGCGTTTGAAGGGCGCAGAAGAATGACTCAGGCGGAATTCGGCCTTTCGGAGTTGGGCCAGGCGGTCGACACGGTTATCTGCATCCCCAACGAACGTCTCATGCAATATGTGGACAAAGGCACCAGTTTCTTTGAGGCGTTCCGGATTGCTGACGACGTTCTTCGCCAGGGCGTCCAGGGCATTTCCGACATCATTACCATCACGGGCATCATCAATCGCGACTTCGCGGACATTAAAACCATCATGGAAGGGATGGGATATGCCGTGATGGGAACTGCGGTTAGCAGCGGTGAAAACCGCGCTATAGACGCCACCAGCCGCGCGATTGCCAGCCCGTTGCTTGAAGACGCCTCGATTGACGGCGCGCAAGGCATCCTTTTGAACATAACCGGATCAAGCGCGCTCACCCTGCATGAAGTGCATGAGGCTTCCAGCATCGTTCAAAAAGCCGCCGCCGAGAATGCCAACATCATTTTTGGGGCGGTCCACGATGAATCAATGGAGGACTCGATCAAGGTGACGGTGATTGCCACGGGAATCAAGTCGGAAAAGATGGGTCTGAAGCCCGTCGCAGGACTTTCGCCAGCGCTGCGCACCGCTCAGCAGAGCGTCAAGAACATCAAGCTGCGGCGGGAAAAGCTTCCGGTTGAGGCTCCGGCGGAAAACTTGACCGTGGAAATTCCCAATGACGACCTGGACGTTCCGGCCTTTATGCGCCGGCCGCTGCGGAAAGATACAGATTGAAGGATGGCTCCCGCCCGGAAATAGCATGTAGCAGATCTTCAGATCTGCGGTTCTTAAGCGGCGAGTGTCAAAAGCCGCGGAACTAAAGGTTCGTGATACCCACTTCCTGCTCGCGGAAGTCCCGCGCCTCTGCGGCCCGCCTGAAGGGCGGAGAGGTTCAGGTCTGATGAAATCGCCCAACCCAAACTTGAAAGCGGCCTATGCGGAATGCCGTCGGCTGGCCCGGCGCCATTATGAGAATTTTCCGGTTGCCTCGCTTCTGGTGCCCCGGGACCGGCGGGATGCTCTGGCGGCCATCTACGTCTTCGCCCGCGCCGCAGACGACTTCGCGGACAAGCCGGGCGTGGAAGGGCGGCTTGATTTGCTTGCCGACTGGCGCCGCAGGCTCTATGCGTGCACGGAGAGCGAAGCGGACGATCCGATATTTCGCGCTCTCGGCGACACGATTCGCAACTACAAACTTAGCGTGGCCAACTTGGACAATCTGCTCAAGGCCTTTGAGTCGGACGCGCGGCAATACCGCCACGAGAATTTCGCTTCTCTTATTAATTACAGCCAATACTCTGCCAACCCTATCGGACGCATGGTTCTGGAATTATTCGGGCACCGCGAGCCGGAGCTAATCGCCTATTCGGATAACATCTGCACCGCGCTCCAGCTCACCAATTTTTGGCAGGATGTGCAGGTTGACCTGGAACTCGACCGAGTTTCGTTCCCGCTTGAGGATATGGCCCGGTTCAACGTTTCTCTACAGGATCTTAGGCGCTGGGGGCTTCAAGGGCAGGGAAGGGCGGGCCGGGAACCGGACAATCGCTGGCGTGAATTGATGGAGATGGAGGTGGGCCGGACCTGGGAATTCTTCCTGAAAGGGAAGCCGTTGCCGGATAAAGTTGTTCCTGAACTGCGCCGCCAGCTTCGTCTGACTTGGCTGACGGGAACTGAGATTTTGTCTAGAATCGAAGCTGCGAACTATGACGTGTTTCGCCGGCGTCCGAAGCTGAAATGGTTCGATTATTTGCGCTTGTACATGAAAACTCGCCGGCCAATCTCTGACGGCGATGCGGAAGTTGCGGCCGGCCCTGAACGCCGGGTATAAAAGGAATGTTTTTCAATCGCGC
>JAJYHU010000210.1 GCA_021784615.1 Acidobacteriota bacterium
AATCGCCCGTCGCCCGGAGCGCGGAAGTAACCGCCCAGGCGCAAACGCCGGGTCACGTAGTTCCACAGGCCGCGCGGCGAGGACCTGCTCACCGGCCCTGCTGTTTCCGCCACAGGGCCAGCAGTTGTGCGTTGGCGGCGAAGACCTCACCCGCCGCCTCTTTAAACTCCCGGCCACCCTCCACCCAGCGCCAAACTTCCTCGACCCATTCGGTGGGGATGCGTTCAACGTGCTTCTTGCCCCCCGCCATGAACGTGAGCGACCAAACAGGATGTCCTTTCGGATCCCGCGCGCAGTGGCAGGTGGGCTGACCGCAACGGCGGTGCGTGAGCGAAAGCGAACCGGGCAGCAGGTCCGGCGGGATCGGGAAGCGGCGGAGCAGTTCGAACTTGTGCTGCCGGAGCCGGGCGGCTTGGCGGCCTTTGGGAGTCATCTTCTTATGAGTGTATTAATACACTCATAAGCACCCGAATCAAGCCCTTTACCGTGAACGCGAAAATAGGAAAGAATCAGGTTCGACGCCTAACTGAACTCGTCAAGGCTCGGAAATCAGCCAAAGCTAATCTTGCTCCCCGCAGTTTCCGAAACTCCTGCGGCAGCGACCCACCATCTCTGAAGGGACATCTGTCGTATCGAGCTGAAGGTACGGCAGGCGGTGGGGCTGTTTTCGGAACCATCGGGCGCAGGGCAGGTGGAGCACACGGTGGGGGAGTTGGTGGCACAGCGAGTTTATGAAAAACACCTCCGTCAACAAGTTCGTTGCCCAGCTGCCTCGGGAGGTTGAAATGCGCCCCGGCGGGCTCGGCCCGCACCGTCAACAGCGCGCCGGCGGGTCATCCCCAGATCAAAAGCAGCTTGCGCGTCATCCTTTGGGCATCGCACGACTCCCAAACCCGTCCCTGTCGTCCAAATCCCAACTCAACCCGGCAATTCAATCCATTGCTGAGAAATGCGGGCTAGCGACGGGCTGCCGTAAGCAGTCGCTTTTTAGCGTCTGAGATCTCCGGAAGGAACACCTCACCCCGGAATCTGTGAGCCTGTTCCTTCTCAGCGGTCAGTTCGGCAGCGACCAGATCTGGTTCTGCTGGTTGTGTCCGCAGGGCTCGATCGCGAGGCTTTGAGGATCGTTCGCCGGTCCGGCGGCGCTCAGGCACTGGTGGTCATGGGCGCTCTTGAGGTTTCCCTTCAGCGTGTAGCGCCAACGCTGGGCGCTCATGGCGCGGCAGGCTTCCATCACCGGTTTGCCATTGGCAACGGCCAGGCAGCGCCCGCCGAGAGAGCGCAACGCGCCGCTGGATGTGACCACCCAAATTTCGCCGCGAGTTCCGGAACAGGCTTCAACCTGTCCCGGAGCAGCCAGACAGCGGCTGTAACTATCAATGTCGTGGTGATAGCGATCGGGGTTGGTCGTCATGATGATCGCGCCGGTGCGCGAAGGCCTGCCGCAGTGGGCGGCAGGCTGAACGCGCCAGATGGCGGTGTCGTGTGGCGCGATTTCGGCCTCAAGAGCAGATAAGCCGGACTGGCGCTTGCCGTTCCAGAGATTCCGCGCGTCCAGCCGGCATCCGGAATTTGCCGCATAGCCGAAATCAGCCGGGTGCAGGCTGACGCGGACCGGTGCATCGCTGCGGTTGAGCACTGCGACCGCAGCATTACCCGCAGCGAGCGGCTTGAACAGAACGTCCATTGCGTTGCTCCGCAGCACCAGCGTGGCCATCCGGCCGAGCGGGTCCTGGTCGATTGCGATCACCCTCCGGTTGCCAAGAATGGCAATAGCCTGAGGGCTGAGCTTCGCAACATTCGAGCTCAAGATCAGCGGCGCGGACATCATGGACCACAGGGCCAGCTGGCTGCGGCTTTCAGCCAAGCTCAGCCCGCTATCGCCGCCGATGATAAAATCCGGGTCGTTCCAGTTGCCGGGTTTCTGGAACCGGCCCAGCGGAAGATTGTACGCGTAGTTCCACAGAACGCTCGGAAAGCGCGGAACGTCGGGGTCCTTAGCATGGTAATTGGCCATGTCGGAGCCTTCACGCCACAACTGGCCGTAGTATCGGACCCAGCTCAGCACGTCATACCATTCCGGCGTCCCCTGGAAGTATGCGGGAGCAGATTCTGAGAAAACGATGGGACGGCCCACACTCTTGAGCGCCGCGCTCTCCCTGGCATAAGCCCTGCGGAAGGCGGCGTCTTTGCTGCTGCCTGGGGGCACGTAGACGTTGCACGCGTCCAGCTTGAGATAATCCACGCCCCAGGAGGCAAAAAGCCTGGCGTCCTGGAAAAAGTGATCTTTGCCGCCGCCTTTCGGCTGGCCGCTTCCCGCAAGCCCGTCGCAAGTTGCGTAGCCGGAATCTTCATAAATGCCGAACTTCAACCCCAAAGCGTGGACGGCCTGCGCCACCGGTTTCATTCCCAGCGGGAACCGCCCGGAGTCCGGTTGCAGATTGCCGTTTGAGTCGCGGCCTTTCTGCATCCAGCAATCGTCGATGGTCACCGTCTTATAGCCGCGCGCGGCAAGGCCGGTCGTGACCAGAGCTTTGGCGTTTGAGACAATCGTCTCGGCCGTGAAACCGCACTGGTAATGGTCCCAGTCGTTCCAGCCCATCGGCGGAGTTGCAGCCAGCATCTTCAGGCCGCCGGCTTGCCCGCCCATCGCGGGAGCCGCCGCGCTTGAGACCGCAGCGAGAAACAGCAAAAGCAGCAAGACACCCGGCATGCGCCTCTGGAATGGAGCGGCAATCATCCGGGAGCAGCCTTTGCCGATTGAGGTCGCAGCCGCGCCGGGACCGGATACACTTTGTCCAACTACCTTAGGATTATTCACGTGACGATTCCGTTTTAACAAAGTGAACGTACCTCCCGTGCAGGAATGTTAATAATGAGGACAAAGAAGAGTAAAACTTTGGCCGAGTCCAATGTCAAGCCATTTTCGCCCGCTACGAGAGCGCTCGCGCGTGCGCGTCCGCTCCAGGCGCTGCGTCGGGAGAAGGCCTTAAAAAGTATCTGGGCCGGGTTTGGGCGTGCGACCACCCAGCAACGGCAAGGCTGACTTGTCCAGCACCAGCGTGCGTGTGGGGAAAGCGAATTCGATGCCTTCTTTTTGAAACCGCCGCACGATCCGCTTCCGAATTTCATGCTGGACAGCAAACTGATCGACGTAACTCCGAACGTGCACCACCAGCGTGAAATCCAGCGAGGAATCACTAAAGCCCGGAATGAAGCGGACGGCGGGTTTAGGCTCCAGAAGCAGGCCGTCGATCCCTGCCGCAATCGCCTGCTCGGCGACTTCAAGCAAAGCGTGCTCGACCGCCTCCGGGTCAGTTCCATAGACGACGCCGACCTGCATGGGAAGCGCCACGCGCGGCTCCGGCAGGGAATAATTGGTGATAATGGCCTTTGAGAGCGTCGAATTCGGCAGAACCACGATGCTGTTCGGGAGCGTGCGCAAGTGCGTGGAGCGCCATCCGATGCGGGTGACGTAGCCCTCCTGTCCGGAATCGAGCTTGATGAAGTCTCCCAGTCGAATGGGCTGGTCCGCCAGGACGTAGAGGCCCGCAAAAAAGTTGCTGAGCGTATCCTGCAAGGCTAGGGCAACGGCCACGCTGCCCACGCCCAGGGTAGTCCAAACGGCCGTGAGGTGGATGCCCAGGTTCTCCAGAATGACGATGATCGCCACCAGCGCAAACAGGGCGCGGACCACAAAAGTTGCGGGAGCCGTGACGCGTTCGAGCGTGGGGTCCCGCTGGGTCATGCGGCGCAGGAACAGAATGAAGACCTTGGCGGGGAAATAGAAAATCACCACAATGAGGACCGCCAAAATCAGCTTGTCGCCCAGGTGTCGCCAAACGCGGGGCAGCTCAAAAAGCTGGAGGGAGATGTGGAGGCCCGCCAACAGCATCAGGGGGATGGGAAGAGATTCGAGCAGGGCAAACAACATCTCTCCCCATTTGCCCTTAAGCTTTACGCGCCAATGGTGGAAGATCCGGTGTAAAACCAAACCGGCCAGCAAGGCCGCCGCGAGAACCGCTCCGGAGGCGGAAAGGTCAAAGACCGCCTGCGAGACGTGCAAAGATCGCTCCAAGTTGCGCCACATTCAAGCTATCGCCTTCCTCCCCTGCAACCAACCGCTACTGAGAATAACTTGGGTTTACTTCCGGAAGCAATCGTCCGGCAAAGCAATCCCTGCGAACGGGCTGCCGTTCCTGTTGCCCGGGAGAGCGCTTTCAACCCCGGCCGTTTTCCCGGTCGGCCCCAAAACAACTCCACGTTGGAGGAAGATTGCCGATACTATGAAGGGCGGTTGAACCTGGCGCCGGCGCTCGTGCCGATCATGCCCGGTTTCGCGGAAGGTTCAGGTCCCACAAAGGAATGGCACGCGCGGGCGGCTTGCTTTCTGCCCCAGCAGGCGGCGTTGCGCGCCCGACGAACCGTTTGGCGGCAATCGGCATCTAAGGCAAGTAGGGTCTGCTTTGCCAGACGTGGTCAGCACACGACATCCTGCCGGGGGTTTGGTTTCGAGGCGCCGGAATGTCGGTGCTAGAATGAGGGAGAAGGTTTGGCGATCCAACAAGATGAGAAATAGGGGCCAGGAGGCGGGAGTCAATTCCGTATTCCCGGAGACCCGAGACAACGATGAGCGATAAACTGAAAAAATCCGCTGAATTCACCGATCTGGCGATCCTGCCGGTCCGAGATACCGTTTTGTTCCCGAACGCGATTCTGCCGCTCACGGTGGGACGTGAAAGCTCGCTCGAGTTGATCAACTCGCTGCCCGAGGGCGAGAAGTACATCGGAGTGTTTGCGCAGCGTGATCCGCGCGTGGACACACCACAGCCGGCGGACCTTTACCAGATTGGCGCCGTGGCCTACGTCCACAAAATCATCAAGCTTCCCACGCAGAGCCTTTTTATCTTTGTCGAAGGGCTGGAGCGGATTGCGCTTGAAGACGTGCTGCAAACCACGCCCTATCTGCGCGCCAAGGTGAAACCTTTGCCCGACGTGCTGCCGGCGGAAAAGAGTTCTGACTTTGACGCGCTGGTGCGCAGCGTGATGACCTTGTTCCAGCAGGTTGTCACGCTCTCGCCCACCTTGTCGGACGACTTACAGACCGTGGTGATGAACATCGACGATCCGGGCCGCCTGGCGGATTTTATTGCCGCCAATCTTCCCTCGCTTTCCAGTACGGAAAAGCAGGAACTGCTTGAGAGCCTTGACCTTCAATCGCGCCTCGACCGCTTGAACCACCTGCTGGCGCGGGAAGTCGAAGTGCTGCAGCTCCGTTCGAAAATTCAGTCCGACGTGCAGGATCAAGTCACCCAAACTCAGCGCGAGTATTACCTGCGGGAGCAGCTCAAGGCCATCCAGAAGGAGCTGGGTGAAGCGGACGAACAGCAGGAAATCGAGGAGCTGCGCAAGAAGATCGAGGCCGCCGGCATGACCGAGGAGGCCCGCAAGGAAGCGCTGCGGGAGCTCGGCCGGCTGGCGAAAATGTCTCCGGCTGCGGCCGACTATCATGTTACGCGCACCTATCTTGACTGGCTGGTGGCGCTGCCCTGGAACAAGGTCACCGATTTGAAGGTGGATATCAGCAAGGCCAAAATGGTGCTGGAGGAAGACCACTACGACCTGGAAAAGGTGAAAGAGCGCATTCTCGACTACCTGGCGGTTTTGCAACTGAAGCCGCAACTGAAGGGCCCCCTGCTTTGCTTTGTGGGGCCGCCCGGAGTGGGCAAGACGTCGCTCGGCAAATCCATCGCCCGCGCCCTCGACCGGAAATTCATCCGCCTGTCGCTCGGCGGGACCCATGATGAAGCGGAGATCCGCGGGCACCGCCGGACTTATATCGGCGCGCTTCCCGGACAGATCATGCAAGGCATCCGCCGCGCCGAGACGCGCGACCCGGTGTTCATGCTGGATGAGGTGGATAAGATCGGGCGGGATTTCCGCGGCGATCCTTCCTCCGCGCTCTTGGAAGTCCTCGATCCCGAGCAGAACTCGCATTTCCGCGACAACTATCTCGACGTGCAGTTCGATCTCTCCCGGGTGCTGTTTATCTGCACGGCGAACGTGTTCGATACGATTCCGCCGCCCTTGCTTGACCGCATGGAAGTGCTGGAGGTGCAGGGTTATACGGAAGAAGAGAAGATCGAGATCGCGACCCGCCACCTGATTCCCAAGCAGACCGAGGAGAACGGAGTCAAGCTGGGCGAGCAGATCGAATTCACGCGCGAGGCAATTGCCGCGATTATCCGCCACTACACGCGCGAGGCCGGCGTGCGGAACCTGGAGCGCGAAATCGGCACGCTGTGCCGCAAGCAGGCGCGCAAGATTGCCGAGGGCGGCACTGAAAAGTTGACCGTCACGCCTGAAAATCTTGGTGATTTCCTGGGTGTCCAGCGCTTTCGCCTGGAGACGGAGCTGGTGGACCGCACGCGCGAGCCGGGCGTTGCGGTAGGCTTGGCGTGGACGCCGTCGGGCGGCGACATCCTATTCGTCGAAGCCAACTCGATGAAGGGCGGCAAGAACTTCACCATGACCGGGCACGTGGGCAAGGTCATGCAGGAGTCGATGCAGGCGGCGCTCGCCTGGGTTCGCGCCCACGCCGCGGAATACGGCATTGACCCGGACTTCTTCCAGTCCCAGGACATCCACATCCACGTCCCGGCCGGAGCGATTCCAAAAGACGGACCCTCGGCTGGCATCACCATGGTGACGGCGCTGGTTTCGGCGCTCGCTCGCCGCCCCATCCGCTCGCGCCTGGCGATGACGGGTGAAATCACTTTGAGCGGACAGGTGCTTCCGGTGGGCGGGATCAAGGAAAAGGTTTTGGCGGCGCGGCGCGCCGGCGTTGCGGAAGTACTGCTGCCCGCTGAAAACGAGCCCAACGTCAAAGAGGACCTGACCGGCGAGATGCTGGAAGGCCTGGAACTGCGCTACGTGAAAACCATCCGCGAAGCGGTGGATCTGGCGCTCGAAAAGGAAGTCGTTCCCGCCGCCAGCATTCCTGTGACTGCTTCCTAGTACTACTGTGTTATAAAATGTGATATGCTCATTCCATGAGCGCCAACATTCTGGCGCCAGGCGCACAACAGAAACGCCTTGCGGCCTATCTCAACGGCCTGGCGCAAGCCGCGGGACATGCTGACCGGGAGGAGCCTCTGAAGGCCTATTGCATGGGCTTGTTGCTTCCCGGAGAGCGAAAGAGTGTGGAACCGATGGCGGCCCGTCTGGCTCCCTCGAACGTGCGGCGGACCCACCAATCGCTGCACCACATGGTGGCGGATGCACCCTGGAGCGACGCGGCGGTGCTGCGGCGCGTTCGGGAGTACGCCCTGGCCGCGATGACCGCGAAGGAGCCGGTCGTCGCCTGGGTGGTGGACGATACCGGGTTCGTAAAGAAAGGCACGCACTCGGTGGGCGTGGCGCGACAGTATTGCGGGCAAGTGGGCAAGCAGGAGAACTGCCGGGTGGCCGTCAGTTTGTCGGTGACCACGAAGACGGCCAGTCTGCCGGTGGCGTGGCGGCTGTATTTGCCGGAAAGCTGGGCCGAGGACGCGGAGCGGCGGGAGACGGCGGGTGTGCCGGAAGAGATTCGCTTCGAGACCAAACCGGCCATCGCCTTCGAGCAGATTCGGCGGGCGGTCGAAGAGAACCTGCCGAGGGTGCCGGTGCTGGGCGATGCGGGGTATGGAAACGAGACCTCGTTCCGTGAAGCCGTCACCGCGTTGGGTCTGCCGTACGTGCTGGGCGTGAGCCGCGCCACCACGGTCTGGAAGCCGGGTGCGGGGCCGTTGCCGAAGAAGCCGTGGAGCGGAAGAGGGCAGCCTCCGAAGCGCCTTCGGCGGGACCAGGACCATCAGCCGGTCTCGGTCCTGGCGCTGGCTCAGGCGTTGCCGGAGAAAGCGTGGAAAAACATCGCTTGGCGAGAAGGCACGAAACATCAGCTCCGTTCGCGGTTCGCCGCGCTCCGGGTCCGCCCCGCGCATCGGGATGAAAAGCGCACCGAACCGCGTCCGGAGGAGGGGCTGCTCATCGAATGGCCGAAGGGAGAAGCCGAGCCCACGAAGTATTGGTTGTCCACCTTGCCGGTGGCGACGAAAATCCAGGACTTGGTCCGCTTGGCGAAGCACCGTTGGATCATCGAGCGCGATTACGAAGAGTTGAAGCAGGAATTGGGGCTGGGGCATTTTGAGGGCCGGGGCTGGCGCGGGTTTCATCATCATGCGACCTTGTGCATCGCGGCCTATGGGTTCCTGGTGGCGGAGCGGAGCCGTTTTTCCCCCTCCGCCCGCGCCGGTTAGTTGGAATTATCCTTGCCCGAAGCCCCGCCGGATTTCCGGCCGCGCGGCACCATCCCTGGTCAATTGCCACGCTGCGGATGACCCTCGCGCAGCTTTTGCTGCGGCGGCTTAAGGGCTGCCCCTATTGCGGGACGCCATTTCTATAACACAGTAGTACTAGGCACTTACGGTGAACCAAGTTATCCCCGACTGTGCTAATTTCCTCATTTGGACCAATTAGTCCTCCACGAAGCCCGCAGGAATCCTGTATGTAGTCCATCATCGTTTGGAACCTCCTGACTGTATTCTCAACGCTGGCGAGGGATGGATAGTCCGCAGGCACATTGGCACCGCTCGCGGGCATTTGCGAAAAAACTTGGCAGCACCGGGTTCTCAATTTGCGAGTCTAAGTGCGGCTGGCCGTCGAGATTGCCTACAAACATCGGTACAGTGA